>CAZRMK010000029.1:1410-20134 GCA_964601165.1 uncultured Piscirickettsiaceae bacterium
GTCAAGGCACCAGCTACCAAGATGTCTCTACTGCGACGATTACTGACAATGATACCCCGACGATTACGCTTGGCAATCCTGCGGACATGGCTCAAGGCGACATTACTATTGCAGAAGGCAGCGATGCGGTATTCGGTATAGCGATCACAGGAGCAGCTACCGGCTCGACCCTAACCTTGACACTGGCTGATGGCACCGCCTTGGATGCGGATTACTTTAGTAGTCCAGCGGCTGGCAACTTCCAATTTAGCACTAACGGAGGCACTAGTTGGACAGATATTACCGGCGCCATCAATCTCAATGCTGGCGACAGTAATTTACAAGTTCGCACCGATACCATAGATGATTTAATCAGTGAAGCAGATGAAACCTTCACCCTAACCGGCGAGTTAACTAGTCAAGGCACCAGCTACCAAGATGTCTCTACTGCGACGATTACTGACAATGATACAGCTCCAGAAGCCATCAACGACTCAAATACAGCAACCGAAACAGGTTCTGAGTTTATATCTTCTGAGGATCCTAAAGATACGATAAATGGTCGTGATGATGGCCTGAATGCGACAGGTAATATTTTATCGAATGATACTGGTAGTAATGCCTTGTCTATTTCTTCAATTGTGTTTGATGGTAATACTTATGTATTACCGAGTGATGGTTCTAACTTAACGATTACGGGTTCTTATGGGGTATTAACTATTAATAACTCTGGTGACTATACTTATGATGTTAGTGAAACAACAACGGATTCATGGAATGTTGATCGCTCTGAGATTGAGACATTCACTTATACAGTAACGGATGGGCATAATCCTGATTCTACAGCTGACTTGAGTATTACGGTTGAAGGTCGTAATGATGCACCTGTTATTAATTCGATTATGGCAAATAATCAACCTATACATACTGTAGATGGTTTACTAGATGTAGATGGAGATAACGTTGCTGATTTTGTTTCACCAGATGACTTAATCAATGCAACGCCTGATCTCATTTTTAATGAGAATAATGGTGATATTACGATTAATATGGGTGATGGGTCATCTAGTTTAGCGGTTAAGTTTCATGGGGGAACGGCTGGCTTTCTAAATGTGATTGGTTTTTATGAGAAGGCGGCTGATGGTTCGATTGAGAATGTTCAGATTCTTCATGGCGATATTGATCCTGGTTTTGATTTTTATAAATCTGGTATTGACTTAGGTACTTTAAACAATCTTGATGGAGAAATTGGCTTCTTTATTATTCCAAATGGATTTACCGAAGGTAATGAGATTAGAGTTGCAATAGATAATGGTTATGTTCCTAGTATTAATCCTGGAACAGGAGTGATTACTTTTACTAATCCGCAAGATGGGTCTTCTACTGTAGTTGCCAATAAGGTTTATTACACGGACAATGATCTAAGTACTGATGGTCGTGATCATGCAGTGATTGCAGTGAATCCAGATGGTGGATTAACTATTGGATTTGAAGACTTGCCTGAGAATTCTACTAATCAAGATTACGATGATGTGGTGTTGACGATTTATCCTTGTGTTACTTTGGGTGCGGGTGAAGAATATTTTGTTGATTTAGGAAAAATTGCTGAAGGTTCACAACAATATGTATGGAGTGGAAATGCTTCAGATAATGCTACTTGGTCTAATTCAGATAGTTTAGGTAGTGCTGTTAATGTATTTGCGTTAAATTTTGATGGCACGGAAGGTGTTTTAATAAATGCTGATAACTATCAATTAGGAGTAGAGGGTAGTCGTTCTACAGGGGATCAAGTTCCTAATCAGCTGCATTATGATGAAGCTACGGGTCAGTCACAGGCAATTGTGATGGAGTTTTCAGGAAACCTTAATAGTGCAGAGTTTAGCTTTACTCGCTTAATAGATTCTGAAAATGAACAAGGTCATTATGCTGCCTATAAGGATGGAGTTTTGGTTTCAGAAGGTAATTTAGTTGGTAGTGGGTTAGGTAATAACCCTGTATTTACGATAGACACGGGAAATGATGTTTTTAATAAAGTTGTTTTTACTGCTATTCAGTATGATACAGGAGCTGATGGTACTTCAGATTCTTCTGATTTTTATATTCAATCATTTCAAGGAAGTGGTCCTGCATGGGCGAATGGTCTAAATACCATTCTGAATGATATTAATCTATCAGATATAGATAATGCTAATTTAGAAGGGGCAACTCTTACCTTAACTAATTTTGTAGTAGGTGATGGTGATGTTATCAGTGCAGATAATTTGCCTAATGGAATTAGTGCAACCGTTAATGATGGCGTTGTTGTATTAACGGGGACAGCTACGGTTGCTGCTTATGAGGCTGCTTTAGAGTCACTAACATTTACATCAACAAGTGAAGATCGTACTCCACGAGACTTTAAATTTACTGTGTTTGATGGTAGTAAGCATAGTAATACTATGAATCTTTCGGTTGATATTGGTGGCTGTAGTTTAAATATAGCTACCACTGTACAGGTCACTAGCACACAGGTTAATGAAGGGGATAATGCTGTTTTTGAAGTAAGAGTTGGTGGTGCTGTAGTAGGTACTACCGTAACACTTGCTTTAGCTGATGGAACCGCTGTTGATAATGATTACCATGAACAATTCTTCCAGTATTCATCTGACGGAGGGACTACATGGACAGCAATAACAGGAGCAATACATGTACCTGTTGATGCTTCAACAATGATGGTTAGAACCGATACTGTAGAAGATAGTCTGACGGGCGAAAATGGTGAAAAATTTAATTTGATAGCAACATTAAGCACGGGAGAGTCTGCAACGGGTACAGCTATAATTAATGATTTAGATGCTGTAGATGATGTGAATAATATTACTGTAGGTTCAGGTACGGATACGGATTCAGGTACGGATTCAGGTTCAGGTACGGATTCAGGTTCAGGTTCAGGTTCAGGTACGGATTCAGGTTCAGATAAAGGTTCAAGTACAGGTTCAAGTACAGGTACAGATGATAATGGTAATGTTGTAACAGGTAATGTCATTACCAATGATTCCGATCCAGAAGGAAATGCTTTTACGGTTACTACCGCAGGGACTTTTGAAGGGGAATTTGGAACTCTTGTATTAGCAAGTAATGGTGCATATACCTATACTTTGCATGACTCTGATGCGGTTAATAATTTAGCTCCTGGAGTTCAAAAGCCAGATAGCTTTGTTTATACTATTACAGATGAACATGGTGAAACGGATCAGGCAACCTTAACTATTACGGTTACAGGGCAGGCTAATAATCTTCCAGATTCAACTGGTGAGACTCAAACCATGTTGTTTGATGATGTTAGTACCAACCTTACCTTTATCGTAGATGTTTCATCTAGTATGGATGATACTGATATTGATCTTTCTGAAGATGCCATTAATAGCATAATATCTCAATATAGTGAGATGGGTAATGTGAATGTTCAAATTATTCAATTTTGGGGTGATGGTAATGCAAATACAGGCTGGTTATCAGGATCAGCTGTAGATGCTGATGGTACTCTTTATAAAGATAAGTCTGGTACGGATCCTGAGCAAGGTATGACTGAAGCGATGAACTCTTATTCTTTAGGAGATGTACCTCAAGCAGATCAAGACTTGATTGTATTTTTCGGTGATGGTAATCCATACGGTGCTTTTACGACTGATTATGACAGCGTGATGTCGAATTGGCAGGCATTTATTACCGGATCGCAGATTGACGGTATATCTGCTTACGGTGTTAACCTCTCAAGTTTGGATATGTTAGAAGAAGGAGGTGATATTTCGAGCTTACTTCCTGCTGGAAAAGAACCTGTTTATGTTAATGATATAGACAATTTTAATGATATTGTTTCTAATGTGGCAGAGGTAATTGTTAATGGGAATGTATTAGATAATGTTAGTGGCGGTGATGGTGCAATATCTATTGATTCTATTAATGTCAACGGTACTGTTTACACAAGTAGCACTTTCCCAATTGGCGGTGTAGATATTGGTGGTGAAGGTACGTTAACCTTTAATTTCATAACGGGTGATTATAATTATTCAGCTAAGGCTTCAGAGTTTGATGCTAATGAAAATAAAACCTTCTCTATTACTGCGTCAGATGTTGATGGGGATGAAACAACATTCAATGTTGACATTAATGTTGTTCTTCCTGCCGATTCTATTACGATTGATCTTGAAATTGGTGAACCTCAAATTGACAGTGGATCATCTGCTCTTGGTATGTGGAAACTAGGAGATGTTGTTGGTTCTAGTAAAGCTGAAGATAGCTCTTCAGTTAATAATAATGGTGTTTACCATGATGGGTGGGGAAGAGAAAATCCTGCTACTATAGTATTAAATCAAGCAGGAATTGACAGTAATAGTAAATCAACACTTTTTAAAGCTCAAGCTTTAGTTGATATAGAACATAATGATGCCTATGAAGTAGATAATGGGACAGTATCTTTCTGGTTTAAAGATGTAAGAGATGTGAGTAATGATGGGTTGTTCTCTAAAGGTGCTTCGGGGTTTAGCGATGGAGAACATCTAACTATTGTGACTACATCCGATGGTCGAATAGAGGTTAGATTACAGTCTGATAATGATAGTCATACAGTGGCAACTGAGCCTAACACATTTAATTTAAATCAGTGGCATCATGTTTCTTTTAGTTTTGGTGAAGATGGAATGAAACTATATTTTGATGGTGTTCTTGCAGATACAAACTCTTACACAGGAGGTATTGCAAACAATCAAGAGCCAATAACTTTAGCCTCTCATCAAATATGGCGTGATGGTGAGCCTAATCCTGTTACTGAAGGTAGATTTGTTGGATACATGGATAATGTGTCTTTGTATGGAGAGCAGTTAAGCGCAGAACAAATTAGTGATATGTTTACTACTAAAAATGATGAGTTATCTGGTTTTATTTATCCATTAACTATAGACGTTGATATAGATGGTAGTCGTAACTTATCAGATGTAACCTTATCGGGGGTGCATGCTGATGCGATATTAAGTGATGGTGTTAAAAATGCAGATGGTACTTGGACGTTTACTTTGGCTCAGGCAGAGTCAAGTGGTCTTACCATGACTTTACCAGCAACGGTTGCTAATAATTTTAATATTACAGCGAAAGTTAGTGCAAGTGAGGCTGCTGAAACAATCATTGAAAACTTTGATTCAGGTGTGTCAGGTTGGGAAAATGCGAGTTCTCATAATAATCAGATGAAAATTGAGCGAGACGAAACCGTTGCTAAAACCTTTAATTTTGGTGCTGACAATGCTGGTCAAACCGTTACTATTACCTTCAATATGAGTACTATTGGAGGATGGGAGGATTCAGGAAACAATGAAGATTTCTTTAAGGTTTTTGCAAATGGTACTGAGCAGGAAGCGGAATATAATTCTAGCTATAGTGGAGTAGGTGATGGTCGTCAATATAACTTTGAGGTGCAATTAGATAGTGATGGCAGGGTTGTTTTAGGGTTGGAGGTTAATTCAACAGCAAACTCTGAAATGGCATTAATTGATAATATTAAAATTGAAATGCAGTCTGATAGTAATGTTATTTCTGCTGAAGATATTGAAACAGTAAATATTGCAACAAATTCAGAGACAAGCTTATTGGATGAAGGTGATTTACTTTATATTGCTAGTGATAGTTTTAACAATATATTTGATATTGATAATTCAAGTGTAAATCACACTATTCAAAACTTTGATATGAATAATGATGTATTGGATATTAGCGATGTAATTGATACTTATGTAACGAAAGAAACGCTGGCAGATTATCTAAACTTTAGTTTAGTAGATGCCGATGATGACGGAGACATAGATGATACTAAATTGGTTATATCTGGAAATGATTCTAAGGAAACGGTGGTGTATTTGCAGAATGTAGAAATGGATGACAATAAAATTGATGACAATAATATTAACTTTGAAAATGACTAGTACCTAAACCCTGCAAGCACTTGCAGGATTTAGGTAATATTACTTGCCTCTCTATCAATTGGTAGAGAGGTGGCTTTCTTTGGTTTTTGAGGAGAAGTTTTTTTGAATGCAGTGAGTGAATTGTCACAACAGTCTGATATAGAGGTAATTTCTAGGTTAGGAGAAGGAGTTTTTGCATCTGTTTATAAGGTTAATGTTCAATCAGATAAGGGGAAAAAGCTTCAAGTAGCTCGTGTATTAAAAGATGTTAAAAATCACTATATCTTAAAACGAGAAAAAGACCTTTTACATTATTTTAATCAGTATAAAAAGCACTTTCCAAGCTTTAATGAAATTCGTAAAAATAATTTTCATTATATTCAGTTATTTGATTATGTAGGAGAAGAATCTTTAGAAAAACTTGTTAAAAGGCAAGGTAGGCTAGAAGGTAAAGATGTTAAAGTTTTATTGGAGAAGATGCTTTTTACCTTAGATAAAGCACACTCAGTAGGTTTTGTTCATAGCGATATTAAACCAGAAAATATTATTGTTGGAGAAACCTCTTATTTTCTAATTGACTGGAGTCAAGCTATGCCATCATTATCTTCGTTTGAAACAGAGTTAATGATTGGTGATAAAAGATATACTCCTCCAGAAAGAATGAATGGGCAGTATAGTGAATCAGGGGATATTTATTCTTTAGGTTGTACTTTATATTATGCTTTGATGGGAAAGCATATATATGGATTAGAAGGGGTTGATGATGCCATTAAAAGGTTATTTGCTCAGGCAAATTTTTCGCCAAGTAACTTGTCTGAATTAGATGAGAAGTGGCGGGATTTGGTTATTTGGATGACTCAAAAAAATCCACAAGATAGACCTTCTTTGTTGGAGGTAAAGAGTTGGCTTAATACCGGCATTGTTCCATTAAATAGTAGAAAGACTTCTGTTACTAGCGTTAACCAGTTTCCTGAAGACTGTTTAACAGAGTTGTCTTGCCATAACTATGCTTATGCTCTTCTAAAAAAGGCGATAGCTTTAGAAGAAAAGCAAAGCTTTAAACAGGCTTTTCAGATCTATGAGAATTTAGCATTTAGAGGTTACTCAAGAGCAGAGAATAATATGGCTAAATTGTTGGAGCTTGGTAGAGGGGTAGCTCAATCATTTTCTAAGGCTGCTTACTTTTATGAAAGAGCTTTTAAAAAAGGCAATTCTTTTTCAGCAAGTAATTTAGGTCGTCTTTTTGAGCAGGGGAAAGGGGTGACAAAAAACCTTAATCAGTCCTTTAAATTTACCTATTTTGCTGCTATGCGGGGCAGGGGTGTTGCTCAGACAAGATTAGGAGAGCTATACTTGATGGGTAAAGGAGTGGCTTTAAGTAAAGAAAAAGCAGTTTTTTGGTTGGGACTAGCGGCTATTAATGGAGGTGATAAAGCTAAAAAGATGTTAGGTGATTTACAACGGTAAATATTTAGGTATTAACAAATAAAAATTGGTTCTAATATGTCAAATTCACATCAGTTATTGTCACCTATTTATCAACAAGAAGATTTAACAGCAGTTAAAGTTATTTCAGTTGATAAGTTGGTGAAGGTATATAAAGCAATAAAAAAGCAGAAAGGCTCGCCAAAAAAACAGCAAACAGTTCGTGTTTTGGAGGATATTCATAATTATTATGCTTTGAAGCGTGAAAAAGATCTCTTGCATTATTTAAACCAGTTTAAAAAGGATTTTCCTCGGTTTAATGAAATTAGAAAGAGTGGGTTTAGCTATTTACAGTTTTTTGATTATTTTGGGAAAACAAGTTTAAAAGATAAGGTTAAAAAGGCTGAGACTTTATCAGTAATAGAAGCAAAAAAACTGTTAAAGAATATGATTTCAACATTAAAGTCGGTACATGATGTTGGATTTGTTCATACTAATATTCGACCTGAAAATATAGTGCTAGGAAAAAAACGTTATTACTTGGTCGATTGGAGTCGAGCGATTCCTTCCTTAAGCTCTTATGAAACTGAACTGATTGTAGGTGATCAAAAATATTGTCCTCCTGAACGTTTAAATGGAGAATTTAAAGAAGAGGGGGATATTTACGCCTTAGGGTGTACCTTGTATTTTGCCTTAACAGGTAAGCATATTTATGGTTTAAATAAGGTAGATTGTAAATTTGATCAACTCTACGCTCAAGCTTTTCATTCACCTAGAAAATTGAATAAACTCCCCCTTTTTTGGCGACAGTTAATTGTTTGGATGACGCAAAAAGAAGTCTCAAAAAGACCTAATCTTGAAGAATTACAGCAGTGGTGCAAAGATGAGACGGTTCCCAAGGTTATTCGCCTGCAAAAAAAGCGGATTGTTAAAGGTTTTCCGAAAGATAGCTTAACGGCTTTATTTAATGCGAATTATTATTATGCACAATTTAAAAAAGCTTCTTCATTTGAGGCTTCTGGAAAGTTAGAGGATGCTGTTAAACTATATGAAAACAGTGCTTTTCATGGCTGTTCTCTGGCGGGGAACAACTTAGGTAATCTGTATGAAAAGGGAAGCCAAGTTCGCCAATCTTATATTAAGGCGATGAATTTATATCATCAAGGTTTTCAAAAAGGTAATCCCGAGTCAGCTTATCGTTTAGCAGTGTTGTTTGAAAAAGGTTTGGGAGTTAAGGTTAATTTAATTCAGGCTTATAAGCTTTATAAGTTTTCAGCTATGCGTGGCTATTTAGTGGCACAAAATAAGCTAGGGATTCTTTATTGGAAGGGTAAAGGAGTGAAAAAGGATAGGGTTCAGTCTCGTTTTTGGCTGGGTATGGCGGCTTATTATGGCGACAAAAAGGCTTCTCAAAATATTAAAATTTTATTACGAATGGATGCTGGCTAGTTTTTTTGTGAAGATATTGTTGTACAATGCTTCTTTTTTAGAGATTGGAGAAATGAATCTCGTGCCAAGGTTTTTCTTGTTCTTTTTGTAATTAATTTTTAGAGAGTAAAAAAATGAGCCAACATCCTTTATCTGAATATCTTGATGCCGTTACAGACTTTCCTAAAACAGGGGTTTTATTTCAAGATATTTCTCCGTTATTAAAAAATCACTATATTGAAACCATTGATGCTATGGCAGCTTTGTTTACCGAGCAGGAATGGCTGGAAGTTGATTATTTGGTAGGGATAGAATCTCGCGGCTTTATTTTTGCATCAGCCCTTGCCTATAAGATGAATAAAGGCTTGGTAAAGGCTCGCAAATCTGGTAAGTTGCCTAATGTACATGCTTCGGTTGAATATGGTTTAGAGTATGGAGCGGATAAATTAGAAATGCAAAAAGGCGATGGTAAAAAAATTATATTGTTTGATGATTTAATTGCCACAGGCGGCTCGATGGGAGCTGCAGCAAAACTTTGTGAAGAAGTGGGTTATGAAGTGATAGGAATGGCTTGCTTAATTGATTTAGAAGCGTTAAATAGTTTTAGTTATAAAGATCAAACCGTTCGCTCTGTTATGCAGTTTTAATGCCACAAATCGCCAGCAGTAAAAAGTAGAGCGACGAATGGAGAGGCATTTTTTACCGTCCGAATGGATTTGCATGCCATATGCACAATCATTTACAGAATTTAGGTAGTACTCACGCCTAAAATCTGTTGCTAGATGTACCACAACATTTTTTAAACTTTTTTACGCTACCACATGGACAAGACTCGTTTCTTCCCACCTTGCTGGATATGATAGGTTTTGGTGGGTTCAACATTTTTTCTAAATCTGATATATCTTCAGGTTTGTCAGTTTCAAAACCAATAATATATTTCCACCCATTTTCCTCACATGTTTCTGCAGCATATCTTGCTTTTTCATCAGAATGTACACAAACAATAATGGGGTTTTTCTTGGTTCCTAAGTTTTGCCATTTAATATTTCCTTATTAAGTTTTTTATTGAGTGCTAGCAGTTATTAAAGGCACTTTTAGCGCGCTTAATGGCGGCCTTAACTTGCTTAGGAGCAGTTCCCCCTAAGTGATCTCTGGCGGCAACCGAGCCTTCTAGCGTGAGTACTTTAAATACTTCTTCGGTAATTTCAGAGCAAAATCCTTGTAGTGTTTCTAGGCTCATTTCTGATAAATCTTGTTGAGTTTTTATGCCGTGTGCGACCGCAAGACCTACTATTTCGTGGGAATCACGAAAAGTTAGGTCTTTTCCTACGAGGTAATCCGCTAGGTCTGTTGCGGTTGAAAAACCTCTTTTAGCGGCTTCATAGGTATTTTCTCTTAGTACAATAATCGCCGGAACCATGTCTGCAAAAGCTCGTAAACTACCTTTAACTGTATCAATAGTATCAAATAATGGCTCTTTATCTTCTTGATTGTCTTTGTTGTAGGCTAAGGGTTGGGATTTCATTAGGGTTAATAAACTCATTAAATGCCCATAAACCCGCCCTGTTTTTCCGCGGACTAATTCAGGAACGTCAGGGTTTTTCTTTTGCGGCATAATGGACGATCCGGTACAAAACCTATCTGGCAAATCAATAAACTGAAATTGTGCAGAAGACCACAATACTAATTCTTCAGAAAAACGTGATAGATGCATCATAAAAATAGCGGCAAAACTATTGAATTCTATCGCAAAATCTCGATCAGATACTCCATCTATAGAATTTTCTGAAATCCGTTCAAAAGATAATAAATCCGCGGTCATTTGGCGATTAATGGGGAAGGTGGTTCCTGCTAAGGCGGCGGAACCTAAAGGCATGCTATTGACCCGTTTACGACAGTCTTGCAAGCGTTCTACATCACGAGTAATCATTTCATACCACGCCATCATGTGGTGACCAAAAGTTACAGGTTGTGCGGTTTGTAGATGAGTAAAACCAGGCATAATGGTATCAAACTCTCGCTCTGCAACGGATAAAATTCCTGTTTGAAAGCGTCTCATCTCGGGTAAAATAGTATCTATTTCATCTCGTAGATATAGCCTAATATCTGTAGCAACTTGATCGTTACGAGATCGCCCTGTGTGAAGTTTTTTACCAGTAGTGCCAATTAAATCAGTTAAGAGAGCTTCAATATTCATGTGAATATCTTCTTGTTTAATTGACCACTCTACTTTACCTGCTTCAATATCGGCAAGGATTTGAGCCAGACCTGTTTCAATAGTATTTAACTCTGTCGAGTTTAAAATCTTGGCTTCTTTAAGCATTTTTGCGTGAGCAATGGAACCTTGAATGTCTTGTTTATACATGCGTTTGTCAAACTGAATGGACGCGGTAAATTCTTCAACAAAAGCATCAGTGGATTCGCTAAAGCGAGCGCTGGAAAGTTTTTCTTGGTTGTGTTTATTGGTCATATATAATTACTTCATTAAGTTTGGAACAATGGGGATTGTTAGAGAGTTGCCCATGTTTTTATAGGCTATATTTAAACTCCTGTGGATAAGAGCAGGGTAAAATTCAATATTGGTGATACCTATAATTCTGGGAGCTACTTCTTTGCCGTGACCATCTATAAATAAAACTGTCGGCACGAGGTCAGCTCTTAATTCTTCTGCCCAAAGCCTTTTTTGCAATGGCTGACCATCTATTCCAGGAATAGCTTTATTTAAATCAGTACCTACACGACGCATATACATGTATATGCCTTCATATTTACCTCCTAGCATCATGGGATTAAGTACTTCATCAACCAGTGTGTGGCAAAATGGACACCAGTCAGCTCCAAACATAAGCATTATGGGTAAATTGCTTTGTTTTGACTGTATGGCAAGGCTTTGCAGGTTCATCAATTCGGGTAATTTTTCGGGTTTCCCACTTTGTGCGACGGCTAAGGAGCTAAAGCCCAATAATAGCGATAAAATGAAAGATAATAATGGCAAGCGCATAACTTAAATCCTTTTTAAAAGAGACCTTTGCACGAGATTATTCACGGATTAAAATGGCTATAATTCCGCATCTTTCAGCCAAAAAAACGCTCAATAGCTAGCTATTAAGCTTATTTTTTGACTAAAATATGCAAAATTCTACCTCATTTTATTCTCGTGACTAACTCGTGCAAAGGTCTCAAGAGGTTTTAATTACTATTTTAATCCAAAAGAATCCTAAAGTTCAGTAAAATGATTTTTATAAGAGTCTTTTTATGTCAAAGCCTCTATCAATAAAAAAGAAAATCTATGAAAAAAACGCTTAGAATCGCTACTCGTAAAAGTCCGTTAGCCTTGTGGCAGGCGGAATTTGTTAAAAAACAATTAGAAGAAGCTCACGCAGGGCTAGAAGTGATATTATTGCCAATGTCGACTAAGGGAGATAAAATCTTAGATGTTCCCTTGGCAAAGATTGGTGGCAAAGGTTTATTTACCAAAGAATTAGAAGAAAGAATGCTGGCTGGTGATGCGGATATTGCAGTGCATTCGATGAAAGATGTTCCTATGGAGTTGCCAGAGGGCTTTGCTTTAGGGGCGATTTTAGAGCGTCATTCTCCGACTGATGCCTTTGTTTCAAATTTATATGAATCTTTTGATGATTTACCGCAAGGTGCTATTTTAGGAACTTCTAGCCTGCGTCGTAAAGCACAGTTAATGGCACAGCGTCCAGATTTAAAGGTGCGAGATTTACGAGGTAATGTCGGTACTCGCCTAGGAAAGTTAGATGCAGGTGAGTATGATGCGATTGTATTAGCGACTTCGGGATTGATGAGGCTAGAATTAAATGAGCGTATTCGCCATGAGTTTTCCCCCGACATTTGTTTACCAGCGGTAACGCAAGGTACGTTAGGAATAGAGTTTTTTGAAAAAGATTTGGAAACTCTTAAAATTATTCGAGTGCTTAACCATGAAGCTTCTGAAGTACTAGCTAAGGCAGAGCGTGCTATGAACCATCGTTTAGAAGGAGGCTGCCAAGTCCCTATTGGAGTTTTTGCTGAAATCGAGGCGGACGGCAAGGGACTGAGAGTGCGTGGATTAGTGGGGTCTTTAGATGGTACACAAATATTAACTACTGAAAAGTATGGTTCTGTTGATGCTCCAGAATCACTGGGTATTTTGGTTGCAGAAGAACTTTTAAAGCAGGGTGCAGCAGAAATTTTGCAACAAGTTTATGGTATACCTAAGTCCTGCAAGTGATTGTGCTATATGTGTACAAGCACTTGCAGGATTTAGGGTATAGTTGGGACTAAAGGTTAAGTAGGTTTTGTTTCATGGCTCCATCCTATTGTTTATTAAATACCCGTCCAATTTACCAAGCGGATGCTTTAAATCATTTGGTTAAAAAGGGAGGAGGACAAGCTATTTCTTTCCCTATGATGCAGATTGTAATGTTGAAGTCATCTGAGTTTGATAATGCTGACTTTAATAGTTTTGATAAAATTATTTTTATTAGTCAAAATGCGGTAGCAGGTTTTGTGGCACAGTTTGAAAAAAAATTACTCTTGCATAATTTCTTGAATAATTTAAAACCTAAAATTTATGCAATTGGCTTGGCAACAGCAAAAGCTCTAGGTGAAGCTAGATTTGAGGTAGAAAAGTTAGAGTCGCCACAATTTGATAGTGAAGCTTTAGTGAAACTACCTGCTTTTCAAAAGCTTTCGGATCAAAAATTGTTAATTGTTAAGGGCGAAGGCGGGCGAGAGTATTTAGAGAAGTTTTTAACTAAAAAAAGAGTTCAAGTTTTGGTTTGCGAAGTGTATAAAAGAGTAATTGCTCCATTTTGCACTCAATCTTGGCACAAGTTTAAACAAGCTAATTTACCTGTTTTTCTGTGGACTAGTGAAGATAGTTTTAAGTTTTTTAAGTTGCACTGTCAAAAGCCAGCCAATCAAAATGAATTTAATTGGGCTTGTAAGCAAAAATGCGTGGTATTTAGTGAGCGGATTAAAACTGTTATATTGTCACAAGGATGGTTAGGAAAAATTACCGTAGTTTCCTCGCAAAGTAACCAAGGAATAATGGAAGCACTTTCTTCCTCATAGCAAAGAATTCTCCCAAGGAAAATAATATGTCAGACCCTATTACCCCTAAAGCTAATCGTCGAATTATTGATGGTGAGGTTTTAAATACAACAGCTACAAAGTCATTAGGTACAACTCTGCAAAAGCCTAAAAAAGAAGCTTCTGGAAAGTGGCAAAAAATAAAGCAGGGTTTGGTTTTTATTCTGTTGATTATTTTGGTTTTAATTATTTTATTTTTACTTAACAACCAAAAAAATATCGATTGGCAGGTTGAAAACATTAATCAACTGCAAACTCAGACTAGCATGTTATTAGAAGACAAGGAACATCTGAAGCTAAGTCAATCTGATCTAGAAAAGCGTTTAACTGAACAAGAAAATAACCAAGAAGCTATGCAGGATGAATTGATTTTATTGGTCGATAGTCCTCATAATCAACCAGTTATTAGTCAGGCGGATTTGGATGCGATTCGCTTTAAGTTAGGCGTGCTTGAATCTGAGCTATCCACTTTGGCAGAAACTTATTCTGAACAACTAGAATCTTTTAGCAAAGAATTAAAATTATCCCTTGAACAAGGATTAGCAGGTGCGAGCAGCTTAGTTGCTCCTGAGCTTCGTCAAGACTTAGAAAATAAAATAACCGCAATGGGTTCTAAAATATCTGATCTGTTTGATTTTAAAAATCAGTTAAGTGAATCCCTAGATAAACCAACCGATAAGTTAGTTCCTGAAATCATTGAGATAGCACCGCCAGAAAAAACTTATTTAAGTAGTATGAGAATTCAACAATGGATATTAGAAATTAATGGTCAATGGTTGATAGCAGGCAATATTGCGCAAACTAAGCAACAATTGTTAGCTTTGGATAAGGCGATAGGTTTAAGCAATTTTGCCGAAAAAATGACTTTAGTTCGTTATCTGGGAGAAGATTTTAATCGTTTAGAACAGGCTCATCAAAACAATACTGCCGCAAAATTAGAACAGAAGCTTGCGGGGTTGCAAGATTGGGTATTGGGCTTAGATATTAAAGGTCAATCTGCTATTGAACATATAACTACTAATGAAACATTAGAAGCTGTTAACTTAACGGCTTGGGAAAGATTGCAATCTGCTTTAACGGGATTGTTTAGCATTCAAAAAAGAGCAACACCAGAATCATTAACTTTGTTTGAACAAGAATTGCTTGCAGGTGTGATTCAGCAAAGAATGCTGCTTTTGTTTGATAAGGCGAACTGGGCGGTGAAAATAAAATCGGCAGATGATTTAAAGCATGCCTCTACTATGATAAAAGCAATGGTCACGGAATATTATGTCTTATCAACTGAACAAAAACAGCAGTTGCAGGTAAAGCTATCGACCCTTGATGTGGAATTTCCAAATGTACGCCAACCCCTTAAAATTGTGAGTGCTTTATGAGTAATTTACTAAAAATAGGTTTGGTTTTAATTTTAGCAACTACAATTTCTTCCTTAGCCTTGTTTGATAATGGGCTGGTGTCGATGATATGGGGCGACTGGGTGATAGAAACCTCAATGACCTTTGCTTTAGCTGCTATATTGATTTTATTTGGAGTTATTTATCTGTTGCTACGCTTAGTTTTTAAATTGTTTGCTTTGCCTAGTTTTTTAAAACATCGTCGCCAATTTAAGCAGTATGCAAAGGGTGAGGTTTTAATGTCTAAAGGCATGCTGGCTTTAGAGTATGGCGATTGGAAGACTGCTGAAAAGCAGCTAATTAAAACCGCTAAAACATCACAAGCAGGATTGGTGCATTATCTTAATGCCGCAAAAATGGCACATAATCAAGGGGTTTTGAGTCGTCAAAATAAATATTTAGAAGAAGCCCGTAAACGTTTTCCAGATGATTATATTATGATTGGCTTAGTGGAGAGTCGTTTGTCTCAAAAGAACAATCCTGATGTATCTGAAACTATCTTGGCTGAGTTACAGTCTCAAAACCCTAGTGATAAAGTAGTTCTGGCAGAGTATGCTAGTATTTTATCGCAGCAAAAAAACTGGCTATATTTAGAAAAAATTATTCCTAAATTAAAAAAACTTAAAGCCATTTCTCGAGATAAGATTGTAGACTTGGAGATAGAGATAGGAGTTGGAAAAATTATTCAAGCAGAAACTTTGGAGCAGTTAGAGTCTCGCTGGGATAATTTACCTAAATCTTTACAAAAACACTCTCAAGTGCTGGCGGAGTATATTGAGAAATGCTTTGGCTGGGAGCAAGAGGTAGGTATTGCATTGCTTATTGAGAAGTCACTTGCTAAAAACTGGGATGATCGTTTGGCATATCAATATGGGCGTATTAAACTAGGCCCTGCATTTGAGCGTTTAAAGAAAGCACAAAAATGGCAGAATAATCATCCTAACAACCCGGTTTTATTGTTAACACTTGGGCGTTTAGCTTGTATAAGTCAGTTGTGGGGACAAGGACAGTTTTTTTTAAAACAAAGTTTACAAATTCAGCCAGAGGTGGAAACTTTTCATGCCCTTGGTATGTGCTATGAGGCAGAAGGAGAAGATGATCAAGCAGCTTTAATCTATAAAGAAGCTATTTTTCAGTTAGACAAGAAACCGCTATAACCCACAAAATCTTTAATCCCTAATTCGCAAGTAGAATTATGCGTTAGTGTGCATCAAGGACTTGTGCAATAATCATAATTTCTACTTGCAGATTAGGATTAATAGCTACCGAAGGCCACTAAACACGATGTTAGCACAAAATATAGTGCTTTAAAATATTTCGCCCTTCTGCAACTTCGCGAGCATGTAAATGATTTTGTGTAAACAATTTATAGGATTAAAGTGTAGCGGACAATTTTTGCCTCAAAAACTTAAATCAATTTAATTTTATCAAGCATTTTTAATTAAATTTCTGAAATAATTGCAAATAAAAATTATTTGTATTATCATATTTATTAGTATTTTTACAGTTACCGTAATAATTCTTGCCTTTTCATAAAAATATCAAGTCATATTTAAATTAAAAATTCTAAAAACAATTAATTTCTAGAGGCTCTTTGCATAGAGTATGAGATAAAATTCAGCTATTTTCAGTCGTATATTTTATCTATTCAAAGATCTCAAATAACTGTAGTTTGAAGTTATTTGCTGTGTTTTTAATTTTTTGATGTCTTCTTTTGTTAAAAGGTTTTTCTTGGATCTTGCAAGCGGTTAAGACCATATATATGTATGTCTTAACCGCTTGCAGGATTTAGGTCTTGATGTTACAGGTAATTATAGGTATTAACCCGTGGCTTCACTAGGGTATGGCGTACAAGTTATTGAATTATTGAAGTCACGGGTTCAGTATAGAGCCTTTTGCAAGAGTCTATATTCGTATAAAAACGAGTTAGGACTTTTTTATGGTCTGTTCGTGCAAAGGTCTCTAAATTTTACAAACCTTAAAATTTATGGAAACTTATAATGAAATTAAAAAAAATTAACCAACTTATCATTGCTTCGGCTTTAAGCACTTCTTTTGTAGGGATTGCGGTGGCCGCCCCTGCTGTTGAATTTAGTGGTACTGTTGAAGCTTCGATTACCCAAGAAAATGCAACTGCTCCTGCTAAAGATACCCAGTTTACAGTTGGCAAGGTAGAGTTAAGCGTAGCTGGTAACGTTAATGAAACAATATCGGCAGAAGTGGTGTTATTAGCTGAAAATTTTGGCGTGGAAGGAGAAGATAATTCTTTTGCAGTAGATACCGCTCTTATTCATATGAATACAGTTGCAGGAACCCTGTCTGTTGGTAAAACTGAGTTTGGTTTTACTGCTGGAGAATCTAATATGATTACAGACCCAGTTTCTGATGAAGGTGCGGTTGCAGGATTTGGTATTTCTTTATCTGGTGAAGCTGGGATTTTGGGTTATTCTGTTTATCTGGCTGATCCAGAAGGAGACAATCATCTTAATGTTGGATTTGGTGACTTGAAAGGTTTAACCTTAAGCATTATTCCTGTAGAAAACATTACTTTAAGTGCTGGTTATGTTTCTCATAATAATGGAACTATAACTTCAGACTCTACCACTGTTGCCGCTATAGCAGAATTTGCAGGATTTGGATTTATTGCTGAAATGACGGATATAGATGAAGTAGGTCGTGATGCGAGTACCAATTTTGAAGTTTCTTACGGCTTTGATTTTGGAACCCTTGCAGGAGCCATTCAAGAAGATGGTGCTGGAAATGATTGGCATCTATTAAGCTTTGGTATGGAAATTTATGAGAATACTGGCTTAACATTTGAATATAAAGATAATACCACCACCACGGCTAGTGATGAAGTTTTCACCTTACAACTTGCGTATAGCTTCTAAAGCATAATAGAACTTAAAAGGAATTAAGTATGAAACAAAATATTTTACGGGTTGCTATTTTATCTGCTCTAGTTGGTTTTGCTACTAACAGTTATGCTTTATCTGACATGCCAACTGATTCTAGTGTAGGTTAAGCAAGTTTTATTCTGTAAATTTGTTAATTTATTTCACCTTTTATAGTTTATTTAGCTTGACTAATATAAGATTTCGACTTTATCCACGCCTCCGATTGTTCAACTAATAAAGCCCCCACTAATCGAGAGCAACTTTCAATATTTGGGAATATTTTTGCTACTCTCGTTCTCTTTTTAATGGTTTGATTTAATGTTTCTAACATATTTGAGGTTCTTAACCGTTTAGCGTTAAATTCACTTAAATCTAAACCAAATACGCTTAAACTTTCGTGAATATTGCCTTCCAACCAATTAGAAAACTTGGGTTCTGACTTTTGGTATTTGCTTATCAATAACTTGCTTAACCGCGTGGGAATGCAGACCTTTTTATGCCTTTAGTATTGGTATGCGTTACCACGCTGGAGCATGGTAACGAGGTGTTACGTTTTTTATAAGAAATATTT
>CAZRMK010000030.1:0-20056 GCA_964601165.1 uncultured Piscirickettsiaceae bacterium
TTTGAACAGAAACAATTTGCTTGATTTCAGCCTCATTTCTGAATTGGAATAGACTCTACCGTCTTCCCGCACCTTTCATATAGTTCTCTAAATGCGACTTCTCACTACTCATATTTCTAATCAACAGATCTAAACTCACAATCGCATTTTCTGCTAAGTTAACCGCAATATAAGGATGCTCAACTTTAAGCCTATTGTACATTGGGCGTGTAATTTCAACCAAATGCACTTCTTTTGAAGCTGCGGACATTTTAAGCATACGTGGCTTACGATCAAAAAAAGACATTTCTCCAATTAAAGTTCCACGCCCTTGGCGACCAATATCTGCTTCTCCACGACCATCAGAAGTTGTGAAGGCAACTTTACCTGAAATAACAAAATACATGGAGTTACCCACTTCTCCCATATCAGAAATAACTGCTCCCTTTTTATAAGATTTTTCTTGTAGATAATGGGTCATCGTTTCAACTTCTACATGCGTCAACGACTCACAAATTAGGTTTTTTTGGAAATAATCAAATAACTCACTTGAACTCATTTCTAGCATATTTAAGTATCCTTGTTCTAATATTAAGTTTGCCTTTTCCTAGCAATAAATGAAACTACTGGCCTTCCATCGTTTAGATGGTCTATTCTATCAACAAAAATCTCAAAATCTGAAAAAACTTCAGACAACTCATTAGATCGTAAAATAAAATTAGGGTTTTTTGGGGATCCTAATAATTCACACCCTTCTGAGAAAGTTTGAAAAACCAGCCAGCCTTTAGGTCTTAAAACTTTTTTAATTTGATTAAATAACTTTCTATTTAAATAACGAACTACAAGTATTAAATCTTGATTTTGCTTGGGAAAACAAATATCAGTTTCAATATCACAGCTTAACCAGTTAACTGTAACACTATGATTTTTGGATAGTTTTTTGGCGCGAGACAGAGCTTTTTCTTGATGATCAACCCCTGTCATTTTTAGTCCATTTAGTGCTAAATAAACCGAATCTCTTCCTCCTCCACAACCAATATCCAAACCGAATACTGGCTTAACCACCTCTTTATCATTCAACAACGTGATAAATTCTTTTACCAAAGGACTTGGTTGCCATAAAATTTTAGACTGTTTACCTATTTCTATCAAATCTGGTAAATTTTGACTTAGCCTTTGAATCTCTGAAACTAAGAAAAGGGTTTGAATTTGATAGCCTTTTCCCTCTAAAAAATTCCGTGCTAACTCAATATCTTCTAAAGATCCCAGCAAGTTTAATTTTGCTGGACGTTCTGGCAATTCATTTAATCTAAATTGTAAACTTGGCCAAGCTAAATGAGTTGAATCCTTGATATGTCTTTGGACATAATCTTCCTCTGAACGAAGATCAATAAGAGGCAAAAAAGTGCAATTCATTTATACAAAGGTCTCAGATAACAGGACTAAAAATTAAACAACCGCTTTGGCTTTAAATGATTTTTCTCAACAACCCACTCACCTACTCCAATAAACTTACCCTCATAACTATAATATTTAACAATACTCGTTGCTGGCTTTTCAATAGCAAGTTTACCGCCGTGCATGACTACTTTAGTTTGCTCTTTAGAAAGATGTAGTGAGCTTAAATGTTTTAAAGGTAAGTCAATTGGTAACAAATAGGCAGCTTTGTTTTTTTCAATCGTTTCAATTGAGACCATTTGCTCTGCGGTTAAATTACCTGTTTTTATTCTATGTAAAGCGGTTAAATGACCTACAGTATCTAGTGACTTAGCAATATCTTCAGCTAGTGTTCTAATATAAGTTCCTTTAGAACAGCTTACTGTAAATTGGATTTCTTTCTGACCATCAAAGGACTCAAGGACTAGTTCTAAAATTTTAATTTGTCTTGCGGGGCGTTCAATCTCGATCCCTTGACGCGCATAATAATAAAGTGGTTTTCCTTGATGTTTTAACGCAGAATACATGGGAGGAATTTGGGTACTATTTCCTCTGAATTTTTTTAGGACAGTTTCTATTCTATCTGCCGTTAAAACAGGAACCTCTTCCTCTTGAACTATTTCACCATCTTTATCACCTGAGTCTGTTGCTTGACCAAGTTGTAAAGTTGCAATGTAGGTTTTATCTGCATCAAGAAGTAAACCTGAAATTTTGGTGCCTTCACCAAAACAAATTGGTAGTAGTCCTGTTGCAAAAGGATCTAATGCCCCAGTATGTCCAGCTTTTTTGGCACTATAAATACGCCTAACCTGTTGTAATATTCCATTAGAAGTTACTCCAGCAGGTTTATTTAGCAGCACTAATCCATCTATTTTTTGCCACTGTTTTTTAACAGTTTTATCTGTCATGCGAATGAAGAGCTTTTTGAATTAATATTTCTAAATCACTAGCTTTTTCAGCCACTTCATCATAAAAAAACCTTAACTCTGGCGTAAGGCGTAGCCTTAAACGTTTACCAATTTCTGAACGTAAAAAACCTCTGCCTTTTTCAAAAGCTTTAATTGCATCTTCAACTTCTTTATCTGCTTTGCTTGCTCCAATAATGGTGAAATAAATTGTCGCTATACTTAAGTCTTTAGATATTTTACATTCAGTTATATTAATTTTTTGCAGCCGTGGATCTTTTGTCTCAGTAAGTAGTAACTGCCCCAAAGTTTTTCGTATTTCTAACGCTACCCGAGTTGGTCGGTTAATTTCTGTATTCATATTTTTTTCCTTAAAACTAAAAAGCATGAAGATATTTAAATATTCTTCATGCTTTTATAGACTGACTTCAGTTAACTAATGGAAGAACTTAATCAAGCGTACGCTTGACCTCGATACGCTCAAAGACTTCTATCTGATCACCAACTTTAACATCATTATAATCTTTAACACCAATACCACATTCTGTTGATTGACGAACTTCCTGCACATCATCTTTAAAGCGACGTAATGATTCTAACACCCCTTCATAAATAACCACATTTTCACGCAATACACGAATTGGGCTATTACGTTTAACAATCCCTTCAGTTACCATGCAACCTGCAATCAAGCCAATTTTAGGTGCTTTAAAGACGTCACGAACATCTGCAATACCAACAATAATTTCTTTAAAGTCTGGTGCAAGTTTACCTTCTACCGCACGTTTAACCTCATCCACTACTTCATAGATAATGCTGTAATACTTTAAGAAAATACCTTCGTTATCAATTAAACGCTTAGCTTTTGCATCGGCTCGAACATTAAAACCAAAGATTAAAGCTTCTGAAGCTAGGGCTAAGTTAGCGTCTGTTTCAGAAATACCACCTACACCAGAAGAAACTATGTTCACACGAACTTCTTCATTAGATAGCTTGATTAAAGCGTCTGAGATTGCTTGAATAGAACCTTGTACATCTGCCTTTAGAACAATATTGACATCTTGAACATTTCCTTCAGTCATTTTATTAAGCATATTATCTAACTTAGATTTTTGCTGACGTGCGATTTTGATCTCTTTGCTCTTAATACTACGGCGAGAAGCAATATCACGTGCTTTACGCTCATTATCAACCGTAATCATATCATCACCAGCAATAGGTACAGCTGATAAGCCTAATATTTCAACAGGAATAGATGGTCGAGCACTATCTACCTCTTTACCATTGGCATCTCTCATTGCTTTAATACGACCATATTCCATGCCACAAAGTGCAATATCGCCTTTTCTCAAAGTACCAGACTGAACTAGAACGGTTGCAACTGCTCCTCGACCTTTATCTAAACGAGATTCAATTACAACTCCTGTGGCGTGACCTTCAATAGGTGCAGCGAGTTCAAGCATTTCTGATTGCAAAAGAATGGCATCGAGCAAGTCATCAATTCCTTCTCCTGTTTTAGCAGAAACTTTTATAAACTGAATATCTCCGCCCCATTCTTCAGGTACGACTTCTTCAGCAACTAATTCTTGCATCACACGATCTGGACTAGCTCCCTCTTTATCCATCTTATTGATGGCAACAACCATGCCTACACCAGCAGCTTTTGCGTGCTGGATTGCCTCTTTAGTTTGTGGCATAACTCCATCATCGGCAGCCACAACAACCACAACAATATCGGTAACTTTAGCACCACGAGCACGCATTGCGGTAAAGGCTTCATGACCAGGAGTATCAATAAAAGTAATCCCGCCATGACCAGTGTCAACATTATAAGCACCAATATGCTGAGTAATACCACCAGCTTCACCAGAGGCTACTTTTTCTTTACGAATATAATCTAGTAAAGAGGTTTTACCATGATCAACATGACCCATAATAGTGACTACTGGAGAACGCTGTGTATATTCTCCTTTATACTCTTGATTGACAACCGACTCTTCAAGAGCATTATCGTTGACAATTTTAACTGTGTGACCCATTTCTTCAACTACCAAGGTAGCTGTTTCTTGATCAAGCATTTGGTTTATGGTTGCCATGGTTCCCATTTGCATCAACATCTTGATAACTTCAACAGCTTTAACAGCCATTTGGTCTGCCAGCTCAGAAACTTTAATGGTTTCACTCACCGCAACTTCACGAACTTGTTTTTCTACTGGCTGTTGAAAACCATGCTCATTATCTTCTTCTTTTTTATGACGCTGTCCTTTACGACGACGACCAAAAGAATTTCCACCCCCAAAAGCAACCTGTTTTCTAGAACCTCTTTGCTTAACGGCTGGTTTGCCTTTGTTAGTTTTACCTTCTTTTTTAGTAGCAAGTTCTTTTTTAGCATTGCGAGCGACGTCTTTTTCAGCATGACGTTTAGGAGCTTCTTTTTTATCCGCCTTAGGGGCGGCAGATACTGCTTCTGGTGATTGAATATTTTCATTAACTTTAGGCTTAGTCTTAATATCAGATTTAGATTTAGGATCAGGCTTGGCTTCAATCTCTGCTTTAATTACTTTTTCAGTCACAGGGGCAACTTTTTCAACAACAACTGGCTCTTCAACTTGAGTTTCGTCAGGCTTTTTAACATAAGTACGTTTTTTACGTACTTCTACCGTTACAGTGCGCTTGCCAGAACCTGATGATAAATTAAGTTTTTTAATTTTCTTACGGTTTAAGGTCACTTTTCTAGGAGCATCAGACGTTTCTCCATGTAAGCCTTTTAAATGGCTTAAAAGAGATTGCTTTTCATCGTCAGAAATAAAGTCACTGGCCTTCTTACCTTTCACGCCAGATGCGTCTAATTGTGATATTAATTTTTCAACAGAAATATTTAAACTTTCTGAGAATTGTTTTATGGATACTTTAGACATAATCTATTGACTCCCCCTATTATTCAAACCACGGTGCACGGGCTTTCATAATTAATTCTCCCGCAACATCGTCTGCTATTTCAATTAACTCTTGCAACTCATCTATACCTAACTCGGCTAAATCTTCTTGAGTTACAATTCCTTTTCTTGCTAAGGTTTTGGCCGTATCTTCATCCATACCCTCTAATGCTAATAAATCTTCTGCTGGCTCTGCCATGATAATTTTTTCTTCGTTCATAATCGCTTGTGTTAACAAGGCATCTTTAGCACGTTGTTTTAACTCTGTCACAACTTCTTCATCAAAACCATCAATTTCCAACATTTCTACAGCTGGCACGTATGCAATTTCTTCAAGCGTTGTAAAGCCTTCCGCAACTAAAACTTCTGCTAAATCCTCATCAACTTCAAGATCCTCTACAAATAATGCTAATTGAGTTTTAGACTCTCCTTGATGTTTTTCGTCCATTTCAGTTTGAGTCATCACATTCAATTCCCAACCTGTTAGCTCAGAAGCAAGACGGATATTTTGCCCGCCCTTGCCTATAGCTTGAGATAAGCTCTCATCTTCAACCGCTAAGTCCATCGAGTGCTTATCTTCATCCACCATAATAGAGGTAACTTCTGCTGGCGCCATCGCATTGATAACAAATTGTGCATCCTCTGGACTCCAAAGAATAATATCAATTCGCTCACCGTTTAGTTCATTGGTAACGGCTTGAACTCTCCCGCCTCGCATGCCAACACAAGCTCCAATTGGATCTAAACGAGGATCATTGGCTCGAACGGCTACTTTTGCACGCAAACCAACATCACGGGCAACACTCATAACATCAATTAAATCATCACCAATTTCTGGTACTTCTATTTTAAATAATTCAATCAACATTTCATTACAAGCTCGAGACATTACAATTTGCGGACCCCTTGCACGAAACTCTACACTTTGAATATGACCTCTAACCCGATCAGACATTTTAAAGTTTTCTCGATTAATAAGCTCCGAACGCGGAACAATTGCATCTACATTTTCACCTAAATCTAAAATAACATCGCCACGATCTACTCTTTTAACTAAACCTGTAACAATCTCTCCCACTCTTTTACTGTATTCTTCTACTACTTTTTTACGCTCTGCTTCGCGTACTTTTTGTAGAATAACTTGCTTAGCAGTTTGAGCTCCAATACGACCAAAATCAATAGATTCTATGGGTTCTTCAATAAACTGCCCTAATTCAATATGAGGATCTTCTTCTATAGCATCCATCATCCGAATAAACCAATAAGGATTGTCTTCAATCAGAGTAGCATCGTCAATAACCTCCCAACGCTGAAACGTTTCATATTCCCCCGTATCACGGTCAATAACGACACGTGCATCTAGATCATCACCATGACTCTTACGAGTTGCTGTCGCTAGAGCGGTTTCAATAGCATCAAAAATAATTTCTTTATCAACGCCTTTCTCATTTGCCATAATTTCAACAATGGCTAATATTTCTTTGCTCATTTTATTTAATCCTTAAAATCTTGAAATTTCTGCACTTTCAAGCCATGCAAAGCTCTCATTCTATTTCTAAATTTGCTTTATCTATTAAGACAAACGGTATTTCATAAACTTCATTATCTACTTCAATTTCAATAGCATCATCTACAATATTAACTAACAAACCTTTAAAATTTTTTCTACCTAGGACTGGGCTAGATGTTCTTATTTTAAGATTACTACCTTGGTATTGGGCATATTGCTCCAACTTAAATAAAGGTCTATCTATGCCAGGCGAAGAGACTTCTAACATATAGGCACTCGAAATAGGGTCTTCAACGTCCATAATAGCACTGACCTGACGACTGACTTCTCCACAGTCATCAACTGTAATACCACTTAACTTATCTATATAAACTCTAAGCGTAGAGTGTTTCCCAGCAGCAAGATATTCACAGCCCCAAAAATCAAACCCCATTGAGATAATAGTCGGTTCTAATAAATTTTGTATTTTTTCTTCTAAAGTCACAGGCTTGCCCCGAAATTTAAATCCTAAAAAACAAAAAACCCCGTAAAAACGGGGTTTTTAAAATTAAGTAACACGAAATATCTTCAATATTCTTAAGTAGATTTTTAAAAAACTAGGCAGATTATATAAAAATATTTTGTTTTGTCAACTTAAGGAGGCACTTAATAGCTGATTAAAATTCTGGCAACGCCAAGTTTTCAGCATCAAGGCATCATTTCGTAGTAATAGCTAGCTATTGCAAGAAATGATAACGCAGAGGCTGGAAACTTGGCTAAGCCCCAGAGGGCGTGGCTTTTAGTCCATGCAGAATTTTGATCAGCTATTAAGTGTCTCCTTAAAAAAACGTTACGAACGTCTCCAAGTAGTGCCTTGTGCCGAATCTAATAATTCAATGCCTTGTGCTAAAAGCTCATCACGCACTTTGTCAGAACGAACAAAATCTTTAGCGACTCTAGCTTCTGCTCTCTCTCTAATTAAAGCTTCAATCACGTCATCAGATAAGCCTGAACTTGCATTAGCTAGTTGAGACTTAAAAAAAGCTTCCACCTCGCTTTCTAACAACCCTATTTGATTGGCTAGTTTTTTAAGCAAGCAAGCAAGGCTTGATTTTTCTTGCTTATTAACTGCCTTATTGACTTCTTTAGCTAAATCGAACAGTACTGCCATGGCTTTCGGAGTATTAAAATCATCATTCATCGCGGCCATAAAATCAGTTTCATAAGCTGTGTTTTTTGCAAACGAAGCCGTTAAATTAATTCCATCTAATGCGGAATACAAACGTTCAATACTAGATTTAGCTATTTGTAAATTCTCTTGGGAATAATTAACTGGGCTACGATAATGACTCGATAATAAAAAATAACGAATCACTTCTGAGTAGTATTCTTTAATGACTTCACGAATGGTAAAAAAATTATTCAATGATTTTGACATTTTTTCATCATCAATTCGTACAAAACCACAATGCATCCAAGTATTAACATAATGACTTCCCGTTGCACATTCTGATTGAGCAATTTCATTTTCATGATGTGGAAACTGCAAATCCATTCCTCCTCCATGAATATCAAAATGATTACCTAGACACCGAGTAGACATGGCTGAGCATTCTATATGCCAACCTGGACGACCTTTTCCCCAAGCAGATTCCCAAGAAGGCATCGAAGCAGGCTCATCTTCTTTAGCTGCTTTCCATAGTACAAAATCATTTGGATTTTCTTTAACAACATTCACTTCCACACGTGAGCCAGCTTCTAAATCTTCTAAATTTTTACCCGATAATCGACCGTATTTTTTAAACGAATCAACCCTAAAATAAACATCTCCATTCTCGGCTAGGTAAGCATGCTCTTTATCAAGCAATGCCTGAATCATGGTTGCAATATCTGCCATATATTCTGTTGCTTTAGGCTCTATATCTGGACTTAATACGCTTAAAGACACTTCATCTTCATGCATAGCTTTAATAAAACGCTGCGTTAAAGACTGAATGGTTTCTTTATTTTCCATCGCTCTGGCAATAATTTTGTCATCAATGTCGGTAATATTACGTACATAGGTTACGTCATATCCCAATATTCGTAAATGGCGTACAATCGTGTCAAACACTACCATCACTCTGGCATGTCCAATATGACAATAATCATAAACGGTTATCCCACAAACATACAAACCCACTGTTTTTTTGTTAGGGTTAATAGGAGTAAAGATTTCTTTTTGACGAGATTCTGTGTTAAAAATTTGTAATGTCATTGCACTAACCGTTTTCAATGTTAAAATAATGCCAACATTGTACCCTAATCTCCAAGGAGCTTTAATTATGAACAAGAAATTCATGGCAATTACTGCCGCACTTTTAATGTCATTTTCACTATTATCAACCGCTTTTGCTCAATCAGAACCTGTAAAAACACCTGTCGCAACGCCTCTTCCTCAAGTACTGATTGAAACTTCTCTCGGAAGCATCATGTTAGAACTTTATCCAGAAAAAGCTCCTAAAACAGTCGAAAACTTTTTACGATATGTTAACGAAGGGTTTTACGATGGGACTATTTTTCATCGAGTAATTCCTGGTTTTATGATACAAGGAGGCGGATTTACAGCAGATCTACAGAAAAAACTCACCCATGAGCCAATTAAAAATGAAGCGGATAATGGGCTAAGAAATAACATCGGTACCATCGCTATGGCAAGAACCAATGACCCTCAATCTGCTACTGCGCAGTTTTTTATTAATGTAAACAAAAACACCAGCCTTGATTTTCGTGAAGCTACTCCTCGCGGCTATGGCTATGCGGTTTTTGGACGTGTCATTCAAGGAATGAAAGTTGTCAATACAATTCGTAGGGTCAATACTGGATTTAAAAATGGTATGGGAGATGTTCCCAAAGAACCAGTTATCATGCTCAAAGTTCGCCAAGTTAAATAAACCTAAACTCTGTAACCTAAACCCTGCAAGCACTTGCAGGATTTAGGTGTAATATCTTAAAAGGAAGGAAGCAAACCACATGACTCAAATTGTTTTTACCACCACAATGGGCGACATTACTATTGAAGTCAATCATGAAAAAGCTCCGATTGGTGCAGAAAATTTTGTTCACTATGCCTTAGAAGGATTTTATAACGGTACTATTTTTCACCGTATTATTCCTAACTTTATGGTACAAGGCGGTGGAATGTTACCGGGAATGGAAGAAAAAGATTCGGGTGATCCTATTGAAAATGAAGCCGATAATGGCTTAAAAAACCTACGAGGCACTTTATCTTATGCTCGCACTATGAACCCCAATTCAGCAACTACACAATTTTTTATGAATCTAGTTGATAACAAAAATCTAGATCATACTTCAAAAGATGAACATGGCTGGGGATATGCAGTGTTTGGTAAAATTATTGACGGATTAGAAGTTATTGATACTATGGCAAAAGTAGAAACCACCAGCCGCCGTGGACACCAAGACGTTCCCGCTGATGATATCATCATCACGGCAACTAAAGTTATAGAACCTCAAGGAGTCTCTGATTAAGCTTCAAAACTAAGATTATCTAATCTTGTATCATTGTTTTCTACAGATTCTGCTTCAACCTTAGTTATATTAAACGTAACGGTTGGAGGAATTCCTGCTGAAAGGTCAATGCCATTAACTCTATAATTGCAACCTTTGCTTTCTAAAACACGATTAACTTTTTCTTGCTTTTCAACGGCTTTAATAATGGTATCTGCAATTATTTCATCGCCACTAAACTCTTCAGCCTTATCAATTATTTTTTCTGAAAGTTCCATTGCTTTGTCAAAAATTTTCATTATTATTTAATCCTTAATTTTTTATTTTAATTCCAAGCATCTCTTAACCCGACCGTTTTATTAAAAACCAATTTTTCTGAGTCATTATCTCGGCAGAAATAGCCTTCTCGTTCAAACTGGAAGACCTGTTCAGGCTTGGCTTCTAACATTGTCGGTTCAACAAAACCTGTTTTAATCACTAAAGAATTAGGGTTAATCACTAATTCAAAATTATCTTCTTTAATAGGGTTTTCTACATTAAACAAGCGGTCATACAACCTAAACTCTGCTTTAATAGCTTTACTTGCCTCAACAAAATGAATAACCCCTTTTACCTTCCGCCCATCTGCTGGATTTTTACCCAGAGTGTCGGCATCATAAGTCGCATAAATTGTTGTCACATTACCAGCTTCATCGGTTTCAAACCTTTCTGCATTAATAACATAAGCATTACGTAATCGTACTTCTTTGTTAATAGCTAAACGCTTCCATTTTTTATTGGGAGCTTGTGCAATAAAATCGGCACGATCGATATATAGCTCTTTACCAAAATAAATCGAGCGTTTTCCCATCGCTTCATTTTGTGGATGGATAGGGGCTTGTAAAGTTTCTATAAAACCATTTTTATAATTTTCAATAATTACTTTAATCGGATCAATTACTCCCATAGTACGAGGAGCAACTACATTAAGGTCATCACGTACTGCCGCTTCTAACACGCTCATCTGAGTCATGCCATCTACTTTTGAAACCCCTATTCTATCTGCAAAATCACGAATAGATGCCGCACTATAACCACGACGACGCATGCCCGAAATTGTTGGCATACGCGGATCATTCCAGCCTGAAACTAATTTATTATCAACTAATTGATGTAGCTTTCGCTTCGACATTACCGTATATTCAAGATTTAAACGTGAAAACTCATATTGATGCGGGCGATCAGGTTTATTAAAGTCATTTAAGTTTTCTAACACCCAATCATATAAACGACGATTATCTTGAAACTCTAAAGTACATAATGAATGGGTAATTTCTTCAATTGCATCAGAAATACAGTGAGCAAAATCATACATAGGATAAATACACCAAGCATCACCCGTTTGATGATGCTGTGCAAAGCGTACCCTATAAAGCGTAGGATCTCGCAAACACATAAAGCTAGATGCCATATCTATTTTGGCACGCAATACACATTCACCTTCTTGCATTTCACCGTTTTTCATCTTTCTAAACAGAGTAATATTTTCTGCCACTGTCGCTTCACGATAAGGGCTGTTTTTACCTGCTTCGGTTAAAGATCCACGATATTCCCGAGTTTCTTCTGCGGTTAAAAAACAAACATAGGCCAAATCTTTCTCAATCAACTCTAGTCCATAATCATAAAATTTTTGAAAATAATTTGATGAATACCTAACCTGACCAGACCACTGAAAACCTAGCCATTCAACATCTCGCTTAATGGCGTTAACATATTCAACACTTTCTTTTGCTGGATTAGTATCATCAAAACGCAAATGACAAGAGCCTAGATAATCCTTAGCAATACCAAAATTTAAACAAATAGCTTTTGCGTGACCAATATGCAAATATCCATTTGGCTCTGGAGGAAATCTGGTACGAACCCTATCATGTTTATGAGCGTCTAAATCTGCATCAATAATATTACTAATAAAATGAGTTGTCTTAATTTCAATTTCTTCTTGTGACATTAACATTAGGTCTCGAGATATAAAATAATGCCCATAATTATATCACTAATTGATACAATCCCAACATGAATCCAATAACCTCTAACCATACTTTATTTGTCGCAGACATCCATTTACAACCAGACGAATTTCATCCAATTAACCAAGCTTTTCATCAGTTTTTAATAGACATTCCTCCGAATACAGAAGCCTTATATATTTTAGGAGATTTATTTGAAGTTTGGGTAGGAGACGATATTGGGATAAAGACTTACCAAAAAACTATTCAGCATTTAAACCGCTTAACTTCTAATGGCTTAGATATTTATTTACTCTATGGCAATCGTGATTTTTTAATGCGTCACGATTTCTGGCAAGCAACAGGTATTAAATTTATTAAAGAACCCACAAAACTTCAAATTTACGAACTAGAAATTTTAATCATGCATGGCGATATTTTATGCACCGATGATGTTGAATATCAAAAGATGCGCAAAATTTTACGCCACCCTATTATTACTTGGATTTTCTTGCGCCTATCTCAAAAAAGAAGAATTAAAATTGGTAAAAAAATGCGTGAAAAATCTAAAAAACATAGCTCAAATAAATCTCAAAATATTATGGACGTCAATCAACAGGCTGTAATAGATTTATTTAAACAATACCCAAGTTGCACTAACCTAATTCACGGCCACACTCACCGCCCTAAACATCATGAATTTCAACAAAATGGACAAGAATACCATCGTTGGGTACTAGGGGACTGGCGACCTGAAACTCAAGTTATAAAAGTTTACCAAAATCAAGAAATACAGCTCGCTTATATTTCCCCCAATTTAAACTAGATTTAAGATGAGACCTTTGCATAATTAAAGTGCGGTTTAGGGAATGCAGAAAATAGTGCCTTTTTTACCCAAAAAGAAGGAGAATAGCTAGCTATTTGACGAGTTTTTGGGTAGAAAAGGCACTGTTTTATGCGTTTCATAAATTGTGCTTTAATTATGCAAAGGTCTCAAGATAAAGGGCTTCTACTTTATCTCTAGCCCAAGGGGTTTTCCTTAAAAACGTTAAGCTTGATTTAAGGCTAGGATCACTTTTAAAACAGTTAATAGGCACTAATTCTGCTAACCCATCCCAGCCATAATAAGCTTCTAAATCAGTCACTATTTTTTTTAAAGGTACTCCATGCAAAGGATCTTTAGGATGAGTCCTTTTTTCAAGATCCTCACTTTTTAATGGCTTAGATAAATCTTTCATTATGATGTCTCTTTAACCCGAATATCACAGGATTTAGATTTTATTTTAAAAACAATTGATAAGCAACATTATCTTGCTCACAAGTATAGGGGTAACCTAAATCTTCTAAGTAAGATTCAAAAGTTAAATGCTGGCTGGCTGGCACCTGCACCCCAATTAGAACTCGACCATAAGCCGCCCCGTGGTTTCGATAATGGAATAAGCTAATATTCCAGTTTTCACTCATTTGAATTAAAAATTGCAATAAAGCTCCCGGTCTTTCAGGAAACCTAAACCGATACAATACTTCATCTTGAATGCCTTTAGCATGTCCACCAACCATATAACGTAAATGTAATTTAGCCATTTCGTTATCGGTCATATCCTCTAACTGATAGCCTTGTTCACGTAACTCTATAATTAAGGCTTCTTTTTCTGCCGTCCCGCCTTCGGTTCTTACCCCAACAAAAATAATCGCTTTATTATGATCTGCATAACGATAGTTAAATTCTGTAATAGCTCTTCTATCTCCTAAGAGTTCACAAAACTGTTTAAAGCTACCTGGTTTTTCATCAATTTCTACTGCAAAAATAGCTTCCCGATTTTCTCCCAACTCAGTTCTTTCAGAAATATGTCGCAAGCGATCAAAGTTCATATTGGCACCGCTGACGATAACCGCTATATTTAAATCTGAAACTGACTTTTCTGCCACAAATTTTTTCATTCCTGCTAAGGCAAGCGCACCTGCTGGCTCTGCAATGGCACGGGTATCTTCAAAAATATCTTTAACTGCGGCACAAATTTCATCAGTTTTTACCGTTATCATTTCATCAACACAGGTTTTAGCAATTCTAAAAGGAATTTTTCCCACTTGAGCAACCGCTGCTCCATCAGCAAAAATACCTACTTTATCTAAGACCACTCGTTTATTAGCCTTTAAAGCCTCAGTTAAACAAGCAGCATCTTCTGGCTCAACCCCTATCACCCTAGTTGCAGGAGAAACCTGTTTAATCACCGCCGACACCCCTGCAATTAAACCTCCACCGCCAACTGGTACAAAAATAATGTCAAAAGATTTATGTTGCCTCAATATCTCAAGGGCAATCGTCCCCTGCCCTGCAATCACATCTAAGTCATCATAAGGATGAATATAGGTTAAACCATTATCCTTGCATAATTTTTTAGCATGCAAGGAAGACTCATCGTAAGTATCTCCAAATAAAATCACCTCACCACCTAAATTTCTAACTGAAACTACTTTAATCAACGGGGTTGTAACGGGCATAACGATAATCGCCTTAATGTCCATTTTAGAAGCTGCCAAAGCCACTCCTTGAGCATGATTCCCTGCTGAAGCAGCAATTACTCCTTGTTTTTTCTGCTCATCCGTTAAATTAAACATACAGTTATAAGCACCCCTCAACTTAAAAGAGAATACTGGCTGTAAGTCTTCACGCTTTAACCACACATTATTACGTAATCGCTGCGAAAGAAGCGGAGCTTTTTCTAAAGGTGTTTCTTGTGCTACATCATACACAGGAGCTTTTAAAACTTTACGCAGTATCTCTGCTGGCATATTTTTTCCTTAAGTAACTTGCAGGACTTAGGTGCAAATAAAATTATACCTAAATCCTGCAAGCACTTGCAGGATTTAGGTTATAACAGAGGCAGTCCGAATGTTTCGTGAAAATTTAGAACACTTTTTGTAAGGATTTATTCACACTTAGCATAAGAACTAAAAGATATTATGATTACATAAGAAATTATTATATAACTGAATCACTTAAGGAGCCTCTGATTAAGCTTCACACCACACAGAGTATAGCAACCTATGAAAAAATCAATTATCAGCGTCGTCAGCTTAGGAATCATTTTAGGTATGGGGATTTTATTTTTACCAGGCAACGACCAATCCTCAGAAGAAAGGACTGCTAAAATCATCACTCATGATAAACCGATTGGAGGAAACTTCACCATTACCACCGCCAGTGGTGAGCTATCTTTAAGAGATTTGCAAGGTCAACTGGTACTTCTTTACTTTGGCTACACCTTTTGTCCTGACATTTGCCCAACCAATTTAAGCAGTTTATTCTCTGCTTATCGTCAATTATCTACAGAAGAACAAGAGCAAGTTCAGATTGTATTTATTTCAGTCGATCCTAATCGAGATACCCCTGAGAGACTAGGACTCTACTCAGATTACTTTCAAATGAATATGATTTCAGGAACCTCTGATAAAGAAAATCTTATCAACATTGCTAAAAATTATGGTGTGGTTTTTGTAAGTCATCAAGAATCAGAAACAGACCTATATTATGCAGTAGATCATTCTGCCTTTACCTATCTTATTGACAAAAAAGGTCAGCTAAAAACCCAATTACCCCATGCAACCACACCAGAACAGTTTATTGAAGCCATTAGAAATCATTTGTAATTGACAACAGAACATCCATTAAGGATCTACCCATGTTTAAAAAGCAACTTATCGCACTTTTTATCATATCTTTAACCAGTTTATCTGCCATAGCAAATCAAGCAGCCAACATTGAAGTTGTCAAACCCTTTGCACGAGAAGTTCCACCAATGGCAATGGCTTCTGCTAGTTTTATGACACTAAAAAACACTAGTAACCAAGATATTTTATTAATTAAAGCTGATTCTGAAATTGCAAAAAAAGTGGAGCTACATACTCATATTAATGATGGTGGTGTTATGAGAATGCGTGAAGTTCCTAACATTAAAATCCCTGCCAATGGTAAAACCTCTTTAAAACCTGGAGGATTGCACATTATGCTTATCAGTCTTAACAAAGTTATTAAAGCCGGAGATACTGTTAAAGTTGAGCTAACTTTTGAAGACGGTAGTCAAAAAACCGTTGCCATGCCAGTTAAATCTTTACTTGATATGGGTATGAACCACATGAAAAATTAGAATCCTGAATAATAAAGTAAAAACTTAAGCCTACTTCAATACATTTTTACTATAAACCTATCTATAATTCAGACAAAGAATTTTATTAGAAAGGTATCCACATGAAAACAATATTATCCGTCCTAGTCGTCGGTAGTTTAATGGCGACAGCAAACTTAGCTTATGCTGAAGATTTAACCAAGGCTCGCACTATTGATATGTGCCTTGAATACTATGGAGCGGATGATGACCGTAAAGCCATACTGTATAAAGAAATAGATCGTCGTGGCACGATTAGTTACAAAGACCTTGATGGTCTCAAAAGTGGCAACATTTACCAAGGCAGTACTGTTTGTGGTATGTATATGATTGCAGGAAAACCTATCAAAGAAAAAGCTCGGAAACTTCGCTCGATGACTTTCAAAGTTGTTCATGTCTACCCTAATAACTACTATGTTTCTCAATCAGGTATTGTTATGAATGTACTCGAAAGAATAGAAGGAAAAATGCCTCCATCACTCATGAAAGAAAAACCTACGGTTATGCCACCTCCAGTATTATATAATAGGTAGCTTAGTCCTGAATCGGTGATTTCACTATGTCACAGGATAACCTTAAAGGAAGAAAATTTAATGACACAAGATGAATTAAAGCAAGCGGTTGCTAAAGCGGCTATTGAATACGTTGAGCCTGACACTATTATTGGTGTGGGTACTGGGTCAACGGCCAATTTTTTTATTGATGAACTCGCTAAAATAAAACAAACAATTGAGGGTGCGGTAGCTTCTTCAGAAGCCACAGCAGAACGCCTTAAATCTCATGGCATTCCTGTATTTGATTTAAATTATGCATCTCGAATTTCTGTTTATATCGATGGTACTGATGAAGCAGATGGTAACTGTAACCTGATTAAAGGCGGTGGCGGTGCATTAACCCGTGAAAAAATTGTGCTGGCTGTTGCAGATAAATTTGTTTGCATTGCTGATATCTCTAAGAAAGTTGATGTTCTAGGAAAGTTTCCACTTCCTGTCGAAGTAATCCCTATGGCTCGTAGCTATGTGGCACGTGAAATAGTAAAACGATTCGGCGCTGAACCAGTATTACGTGATGGATTTACTACCGATAACGGCAATCTTATCTTAGATGTACATAGTTTAGACCTTACTAACCCTGTAGCAGTAGAAAAAGAATTCAACAATATTGTAGGTGTCGTCACTAATGGTCTGTTCGCCGCTCGTAAAGCGGACATTATCCTATACGGCACAACTAATGGTGTTGAAAAAGTAGAATCTTAAAACATTTAGAGATTAATATGAAAAATATTGGCAGTAAAATTTTTGGCTTATTCGTACTATCCCTTTTGGGAACATTACTGTACCTCACCGTTTTTTCTGACGACGGATTAGGATCCGCTCCTGATATTACAATTCCAATTTCTGAAACTAGAGATTTACATCTTAACAAACCAATGAGACCTATAATAGTTCTTTTTTGGGCAACCTCTTGTCCTCCATGCATTGAAAAAATGCCTTATTTAGCAGACATGAAACAACGCTTAGGGGGTCGTTTTGAAATCGTTGCAATCGCAATGGACTATGACCCTGAAAAACATATAGAGAGTTTTCTTGCTGCCAATGATTTTCCTTTTATTTTTATTAACGATAAATATGGAACAATGGCCAAAGATTTTGGCGGTGTTTTACTCACCCCTACTAGCTTTTTAATCGCTCCAAACGGTAGAATTGTTTATAGGAGAATTGGTGACATGGATTTAGAACAAGTTGAGAAGCGTATTATACAAATGAGCCCTCGATATAACCCTCAACCCCAGGCTTCCTCTCCATCACTAAAATACAGCCTTTAAATATACCCTTAAAATAACCTGAGCCCTTTAAAATGAACAGATACAAAGGTCTCAGCTATATCTAATCGATTCTTTTAAATATTAAAAGGTATTCCTTAATGTCTAACTCTCACAATTTATTCAAAGATGCTCAAAAACACATTCCTGGTGGAGTTAACTCCCCTGTTAGAGCGTTTAAAGGTGTTGGAGGAGAACCTATTTTCTTTAAATCGGCTAAAGGAGCCTATTTAACCGATGTAGACAACAAACAATATATTGATTATGTTGCCTCTTGGGGGTCAGCGATTGTGGGGCATGCCCACCCAGAAGTCGTTCAAGTCGTTCAAGAACAGGCAGAGCTTGGCTTATCCTTTGGAGCGCCCACTGAAATAGAAACCACCATGGCTGATTTAGTTTGCAATCTCATTCCTTCAATCGATATGATTCGTATGGTCAGCTCAGGAACCGAAGCTACTATGAGTGCTATTCGTTTAGCACGAGGTTATACTGGACGAGATAAAATAGTTAAATTTGAAGGTTGTTATCATGGGCATTCAGATTCATTGCTTGTCAAAGCTGGCTCTGGTGCACTCACTCTTGGTGTGCCTTCTTCCCCTGGTGTTCCCGCTGCTTTAGCAGAAGAAACTCTTACTCTTACTCATAATAATGCTGAAGAAGTTAAACAAGTTTTTGCTAAAATGGGAGAACAAATCGCTTGTATTATTGTAGAACCTATTGCCGGAAATATGAATTGTATTCCTCCTGAAGAAGGTTTTTTAGCAACCCTGCGTGAAGTATGCGACCAAAACGGCACTGTGCTTATATTTGATGAAGTCATGTGTGGTTTTCGTGCCGATTTAAAGGGCGCGCAAGGGCTTTATAATATCACCCCAGACTTAACCACCTTTGGGAAAGTTATTGGCGGCGGAATGCCTATCGGCGCCTTTGGTGGTAAAAGTGAAATTATGGAGCATATCGCCCCCTTAGGTCCTGTATATCAAGCAGGAACTTTATCAGGCAACCCTATTGCTATGGCAGCAGGGCTAAAAACCCTGCAACTTATTCAAGCAAAAGGCTTTTACGACCAGCTTACCTCTAAAACCAAAACCCTATTGGCAGGATTACAAGCCGCGGCTGATGCTAATAATATTCCCTTCACTACCAACCAAGTTGGTGGAATGTTTGGATTTTTCTTTAACACAGAAAAAAACATTAGTCGTTTTGCACAAGTTACCAAAGGCAATATGGAACAATTTAAAGTCTTTTATCATGGAATGCTGGCAGAGGGAGTTTATCTAGCTCCATCCGCCTATGAAGCTGGATTTATGTCTTCCCAACATACAGATGCTGACATTAAAGCAACCATTAATGCTGCTCAAAAAGTAATGGCTAATTTATAATATGAGACCTTTGCATAAATGGGGTGCGAATAAAAATGAGATATATTTTACTAGGTTTTGCTCAAAAAATAAGCTTAATAGCTAGCTATTGGGCGTTTTTTTGGGCAAAAGATTGTGAAATATAGCCATTTTAATTTGTGCATCCATTTATGCAAAGGTCTCAATATATCATTCAACTAAAATGAATTTTTACTTTTAAAGAAGTGGGCAGCTTAGTAAAATCTTCGTACAACAGATTAATCGTTTACCTCTATGGCTAAAAAAGGCTCTTCTCCGCCATTATGACACTTTCCCCTCAATTCCCCCGTAAAACATAGAGCAATCATCAGGTACAGCGGTTTGTCTTATCTTCAGTTTAAAATAGTCCGTATCCAAAATACCACGAGTTCTTTTTCGAATCATACCAATGGCAACATTACCTGCCTCAATTCGTGCACTGGTT
>CAZRMK010000031.1:0-19789 GCA_964601165.1 uncultured Piscirickettsiaceae bacterium
CACGCTCAACTTCTATCCATGTTTTGCAGCCGAATAATGGTACATCTCGTATTCGTTTTGTCTTTAGTTGAACAATGCTACCTCGCTCTCTTGTCTGTGGATTTATGGCATTAAACCGATGATCTCTACGACACTGTATGATTGCGTCATTAGAGTCTTCTTCAATTTTAAACCCTTTGACACATTGCCTTGTAAATCCTAGAATAGCACTTGGGATATTAAGCATATATTACCTACCTTATTATAAAGTCGTTGAAAACCTTATATATCGTAGGTTAAATGGTGCTTTAATATCCCTTTTTTGTCATAATGGCGGTGAAGAGCCATAATTAATTTTAGCATAAAACTTAGGTAAATCATGACTCAAACCCTTCCCAAATTTAATCCCGACAGTCCTTTTATACTTGTTGATGGAGCTTCATACCTATTTAGAGCATTTCATGCCATGCCACCCTTAACTAATGCAAAAGGTGAGCCTACGGGAGCTATTTTCGGAGTTATAAATATGCTAGGTAAGCTTTTAGAGCAGTATCAGCCAGAGAAAATAGCAGTTGTTTTTGATGCTAAGGGTAAAAATTTTCGTCATGAAATGTATGCTGATTATAAGGCTCATCGTCCGCCTATGCCTGATGAGTTACGTTCACAAATTCAGCCAATACATGACATTATTAAAGCAATGGGTATTCCTTTATTGGTGGTTGAGGGGGTTGAAGCGGATGATGTAATGGGTACTTTGGCACAACAGGCGACAGAAATGCAGTTGGATGCGTTATTGTCTACCGGTGATAAAGATATGGCTCAGTTAGTAAATGAGCACGTTACTCTTATTAATACTATGAATGATACTTTAATGACACCAGAGATGGTGGTAGAAAAATTTGGAGTTCGCCCTGATCAAATAGTTGATTATTTAGCTTTAGTGGGGGATAAATCAGATAATATCCCTGGCATTCCAAGTTGTGGGCCAAAAACAGCTGCTAAATGGTTACAGGCTTTTGAAAATATAGATAGGTTAGTTGAAAACTCTCCAATGATAAAAGGTAAAATTGGTGAAAAATTACGTGATAATTTAGTACAACTTGCTCTTTCTCGTCGTTTAACCAAAATTAAGTTAGATTGTGATTTACCGTTACAGGTTGCAGATATTAAGCGTTATCAAGCAGATTTAGAAGCTTTACAAGTTTTATTTAGCCATTACAATTTAAACAGTTGGTTAAACCAAGTGATGAAAGGGGAGTTGCCTTTCAATAAAACAAGAGAAAAAAAATCTTACAATCAGGACTTGGATAAAAATAAAGCTTTAGATGAAAATGCTTCACGTGAAACAGAAGTTATTAGTCAAACTATTAATAAAAATAATACTAAAAAATATGAAACTATTTTAACTTGGGATGCTTTTGAAGCTTGGCTAGTAAGGTTAAAAGAAGCTGATTATTTTGCTATAGATACAGAAACTACATCTTTAAAAATCTTACAAGCTTCTATTGTAGGTTTAAGTTTTGCCGTATGCGAAAACGGTGAAAATATCGCGGCCTATCTTCCCTTAACTCATGACTATGAAAATGCCCCGATACAATTACCTAAAGCAGAAGCTTTAAAGAAACTAAAACCTCTTTTAGAGGATACAAAGCCACAAAAAATAGGTCAGAACCTAAAATATGATTGGCATGTTTTTCAAAATGAAGGCATTCAGTTAAATGGGATTGCATTTGATACTATGTTGGAATCATATAGCTTAAACAGTGTTGCAACCCGTCACAATATGGATGATTTAGCTTTAAAGTATTTAAATCATCGTACCATTCATTTTGAAGAAATTGCTGGCAAAGGTAAAAAGCAACTAACTTTTAACCAAATTGCTATTAATATTGCTAGCCCTTATGCGGCGGAAGATGCTGATATTACTTTACAGCTACACCAAACGCTATGGCCACAGCTTCAAGCTGAGTCTTGTTTAGAAAAAGTCTATACTAAAATTGAAATGCCTTTATTAGGTGTGTTAGCTCAAATGGAACGTAATGGTGTTTTACTAGATAGGCAAAAACTAGCCGAACAATCGCATGAATTGACTGAAAAGTTAACAGAATTAGAGCAGAAATCTCACTTAATGGCGGGGGAGATTTTTAATTTAAATTCATCTAAGCAGCTCCAAGTTATTTTATTTGAAAAGTTAGAATTGCCCATTTTAAAGAAAACTCCTAAAGGACAAGCTTCAACAGCAGAACCTGTATTGGCAGAACTGGCAGAACGTGGTCATGAAATACCAAGTTTAATTTTAGAATATCGCAGTTTAGCTAAATTAAAATCTACTTATACTGACGCTTTGCCCAAGCAAATCAATATAACAACAGGGCGAGTGCATACTTCTTATCAGCAAGCGGTTGCTTCAACAGGTCGGTTATCATCTACCAACCCTAATTTGCAAAATATTCCTATTCGTTCTGCAGAAGGAAGACGCATTCGGCAAGCATTTATAGCTAAGCCTGGATATCAATTGATTGCTGCAGATTATTCGCAGATTGAACTACGCATTATGGCTCACCTATCGGCAGATCAAAGCTTATTGGAATCTTTTTCTCAAGGCAAAGATATTCACCAAGCTACGGCATCTGAAATATTTTCAGTTCCTTTAGCTGAGGTTACTACAGAGCAGAGACGTAGTGCAAAAGCGGTTAATTTTGGGCTTATTTATGGAATGTCTGCTTTTGGACTAGCTAAGCAATTAGGTGCTGAGCGTTATCTTGCTCAAGAATATATTAATCTTTATTTTGCACGCTATCCTGGTGTGGCTAATTATATGGAGTCAACTAAACAACAGGCCAAGCAAGCCGGTTATGTTGAAACTCTAATAGGAAGACGTCTGTATTTACCTGATATTAATGCTAAAAACGCCCAATTGCGTCAATATGCAGAAAGAACGGCTATTAATGCACCTATGCAGGGTACCGCTGCGGATATTATTAAAATAGCGATGATTAATGTTCAAGCATGGCTAGATTTAAAAGAATTTGATATTAAAATGCTGATGCAGGTTCACGATGAATTGGTATTTGAGGTGGTAGCAACAGAAGTAGAAGCGGTTCAGTTGCAGATTAAAAAAATAATGGAGTCAGCTCTAAGCCTCTCTGTGCCTTTGGTGGTTGAAATAGGCACCGGCAATAATTGGGATGAAGCTCATTAGAAAACTGTTATCTTCTCAATATTATTTACAGTCTCAACTATTTAGGAATTACTTAATGTTTAATTTTGCAATCTGCTTTGATAGACTATATAGACGCTTAAATCCTTCTATAATTTGCATTTCAAGTCTGAAGGTTAAGATGCGTCTAGGAGTTTCATCAAAATGTTTTGCCTGATGTTTGAGGACTTCTTGAAACAAGCTGTTAATAGCTGGTTCTACCACAAAAACTAATTTTTCATCTTGATTTTCTTTATTGATAGATAGTAAAGCGTTATCCATGGATTTAAAAACTTGTTTAGCAAGATTCTTCATCATTTTTTTCATGGTTTCACTTGGCATCACATTTTGCTCTAACAATTCTCGTTTAACCTGTAATATATTTTGATTAATAGTCTCCAGACTGGATTCTAGAATATTCATAATTGTGATTAGTTGAATATACTTATTTTGTTCTTTTTTATCAAAATCTGCTTGACTAGTTTTTCCTAAATAGTACAAAATATGTGATTGATATACTCTTAATTTTTGGAGCGATTTATCTTCAAATAATAAGCTTTTATGGTCTATTGTGTTGGAGTGGTGAATGAGATGATGAGTTAGTAAATTTAATTTTTGACGATAATTATCTATTTCCATTTCAACCGCATTAAATGCCATACCAGGGGCTTGAATTAAGGTTTCATCTAAAAATTTAATTTTAATGGCTTTAGATTCTTTTTCTTCTGGCAATAAGGGTACTAGTTTAATCACAACCCATAAGAACACAGGAATTAAAGGTAAAAATAGAGCTAAATTTATTAAATTAAAAATAGTGTTGGCATGAGCAAGTTCGCGTGAGGTATCTGCCACTACTGCGTCTAAAAAAACAGGGTTAAATTCTCCAGTTGTTAACCAAGTAGCTATCATAGATAATTCGGTAATAAAGGGTAGCCAAATAAGTACCCCTAAGACATTAAACTGTACATGGATCAGCGCGGCTCTTAAAGCGTCTCTAGATTTTCCTAAGGCTGCTAATAGAGCCGTTACACAAGTTCCTATGTTTGCACCTAATGCTAGTGCTATGCCTGCTGGTAAAGTTAAAAGTCCACCGCTAGCCATAACGATGGCAATGCCGATAGTGGCTGAAGAAGATTGTACTAAGGCAGTAAAAAGTGCTCCTATTAAAATGGCTAATAGTGGGTTTTGCATTTGAACCATTAGGTCTAAAAATGGTTGGTAGCTCCTTAAGGGATGCATGCCGTCTGACATTAAGTTCATGCCCAGAAAAATAAAACCTAATCCTAAAATCAGCATCCCAATACTCTTGTAAAAACTGGTTTTTAAGCTAAACTGCATTAAAAACCCAATAAATACCATGGCATAGGCCCAATTGGTTACTTTAAAAGCGACAATTTGTGCAGTAATGGTTGAGCCAAGATTAGCTCCCATGATGACTCCAGCAGATTGACTAACTGTCATTAACCCAGCTGAAACAAATCCAACTACTAAAACCGAAGTTACAGATGATGATTGAATGACTGCAGTTACCCCCGCCCCTGTTATAGCACTAGTTACCCTATTAGTAGTTAGTTTTTTTAGTAGCATTTTCATCTTATCGCCAGCTACAACCAAGAGACCTTTGATCATTAAATCCAAGCCGTAGAGAAATAATGCTAATCCGGCTAAAAGTTCGACCCCCATTTGAAAGAAATCTAATGATTGTGCGGTATCTGCCGCATAGCTTAATGGAGCGAATAAAATTAAAGATATGAATATAGTTAGATGCATAAAAAATCCATTTTTTGAGCAAACTAGAAGGAATTTCTCTATTTTAGATAGTCGACTATACCTGATGAGTGGTTAAACCCAGTGACTATCTCCGATAATTTAATAGATACAGCTTCATAATCATCTTGCTCAAGAGATAAGGTTAAGTGGTTAAATTCTGTTTTTAGTTTAAGGTAAGGAAGATAGTTTTCATGGGCTTTCATAATTCTAGGGTGTTCTGTACCATCAACATTGTCTCCTATTAATAATTCTTCGTAGAGCTTTTCTCCAGGACGCAAGCCTGTAAATTCAAGTTCAATATGATTATTATCTTCAGGACTTTTCTTAACTTCCAAGCCAGACAAATGAATGAGTTTTTTTGCCAAGTCTACTATTTTAATAGGTTCGCCCATATCTAGAACAAAAACGTCTCCTCCTACTCCCATTGAGCCTGCTTGAATGACTAGTGAAGCCGCTTCGGGAATTGTCATAAAATAACGAGTTATGTCTTGGTGTGTAATTGTTACTGGCCCGCCTGTTGCAATTTGTTTTCTAAACAGGGGGATGACAGATCCTGAAGATCCAAGTACATTACCAAAACGTACCATCACAAATGTAGTTTGCGAGAATTCATCCTGTAGGGCTTGTAGCGACATTTCTGCTAAACGCTTACTTGCTCCCATAAAATTAGTTGGACGCACCGCTTTATCAGTAGAAATTAAGACAAAATTTTGCACTTTATTTTCTGCCGCAATTTCGGCGAGATTAAAAGTTCCAAAGGCGTTGTTTGTGATACCTTCTACTATATTATGCTCTACAATTGGGACATGTTTGTAGGCAGCAGCATGATAAATAGTATCTATTGGGTATTTTTGCATGAGCTTGGTTAGTTTTTTAGCATTTAGAACACTGCCGATAATGGCTATAATTTTTACTTTTTCATCAAATCCTAATTTTTGTAGTTCTTTTTCAATTTGGTAAAGTGCAAACTCACTTATTTCAAATAAAATTAACATGCTAGGTTGTTGCCGGAGAACTTGACGACAAATTTCTGCACCGATTGAGCCACCTGCACCTGAAACTAATACGACTTTATCTGTAATGCAACGGGTTAATAATTCCTTTCTTGGAGCAATAGGATCACGTCCCAATAGATCTTCTATGGCTACTTCACGAATGTCTGAGAAAGCAATTTTTCCACTGACAATCTCTTCAAAAGGCGGCAGGCTGGATATTTTAACGGCTAAAGGCTCTAAACGCTCTATAAGAGGTTTTTTTTGTTTAGCAGATAAAGAGGGAATGGCTAACAATATTTCAGTCACCTTAAAGCGTTCAATTAAGCTTGGAAGATCTTCTGCCGTGTAGATTTTAATGGAACCTATTTTGTGCTTTTTAAGCATAGGATCATCATCAATAAAGGCAACTACTTGATGGCTTGTGATATTATTCATGGCTTGCATTAATTGTCTACCAGACTCTCCTGCACCATAAATAATCACAGAAATCGCTGAAGGGTTTTGACCGTTTAAAGTCGTTAACAGCCAGCGTGCCGTTAGACGTGTTACTACAACATAGAGCATAGCTATAAACCATGCAATAAGAATGGCGGATCTAGGAAAGCTAAGATCAAACATAAAAATAGCAGTTGACCAGAGTAAAAAAGACAGGGAAACCGCACCTAGTGCTACAAAAATAAAACGATGGCCAATATATCTAATCACAGCACGATATAATCCAATACGGATAAAAACAGGAATAGCGAATAAAGGTAGTAATATAATAGCTGTAGTGTATTCTTCTAGCGGAAAGGGAAATTCTCCCAAGCGTAATCCAACAGCTAAAATTGCAATGGTGACTAAGCCTGCAATATCAATCCCGACAGATAATAAACGTTTTTTCCAGCGAGATATTTGTAATAACTTGGTTAAATCAAGCATTTGTATTGCCCATAGAAATTGTTTGATTTTTGGTCGCTTGATAAAGCCCTTTAACCCTTCCCGCATAGTCTTTTAGATCTCTGATGCGATTTTGGTGTGAAGGGTGGGTACTCATAAATTCTGGTGGAGCTTCTGTGGAAAGTTTAGCCATTTTTTTCCAAACATTAACCGCCGCTTTAGGATTGAATCCTGCCCTAGCTGCCAGCTCTACCCCCATTCTATCTGCTTCTACTTCATGCTCGCGGCTATTGGGTAAAGTAAAAGTTACATTCATGATCATTGAAGCCAGATCAAGACTGGAGCCTTGCATTCCAGTTGCCGCCCCTAATATAGCTAGCCCTAGTCCTTGCATTTGAGCAACCGAAGCCCTTTCTCGACTGTGTTCTCGCAAGGCATGAGCTATTTCATGCCCCATAATGGCGGCAATTTCGTCATCAGTCAATTCCAGCTGTTCGATAATACCAGTATAAAAAACAATTTTTCCTCCAGGCATGCACCAAGCATTTATTTGGTCTGATTTAATGATATTAATCTCCCAATCCCAGTCAGGAGCATCGGTTCTAAAAGCACTGGTTTTTGGAATGAGGCGATTGGCAATATCTCTAATGCGTTTAAGTTGTTCGGCATCTGGGTTTAGGGTATTGTTAGTTTTTGCCTCTGCAAGTATTTCGCTATAAGCTTTGATAGCACCCGCTTTCATGTCGTGTGAAGAAACTAGCATGAGTTGTTGGCGTTCAATCCCAACCACACCTCTTTGGGTGGTTTGTGTGACACAAGCGGTTAGTGTGCTGAGGATGAGAATGAGAAGAAATAGTTGAATTTTTTTCATAAAATTACCAGAAATACTCGGATTAGGATAGGGGTCTATAGAGAGTTGTTGAAGTATAACCTATGTTATCATTATACCTAAATCCTGTAATATCTCCTAAGACAAGGAAAAACAATGTCGGATATGGCTATTAATATTCAAACGGTTAAAGATTATTTGTTAAAGATGCAAGATGATATTTGTCGTCAATTAGCAGAAGAAGATGGCTCTAAAAACTTTATTGAGGATGAGTGGCAGCGTGATAAAGCAGCAGGGGTAGTGGGGTTAACGGGAGGTGGTCGTACTCGTGTAATGGAAGAGGGAGCGGTGATTGAAAAAGGCGGGGTTAATTTCTCACATGTTTATGGCAGTGCTTTACCCGCTTCGGCAATGGCAAACCGTCCTGAGCTAGCTGGGCGTTCTTTTCAGGCGCTAGGAGTATCTTTGGTAATTCACCCTCGCAACCCTTATATTCCTACAACTCATGCCAATGTTCGTTTGTTTATTGCTGAAAAAGCTGGCGAAGCCCCTGTTTGGTGGTTTGGTGGAGGGTTTGATTTAACGCCCTTCTATCCCTTTGAGCAAGATGTTTTTCATTGGCATTTGCAGTCAAAAATGGCTTGTGATCCATTCGGAAAGGAGGTTTACCCTAAATATAAAAAGTGGTGTGATGATTATTTTTATTTAAAGCATCGCAATGAAACTCGTGGAGTTGGTGGCTTATTTTATGATGATTTAAATACGGATTCCACAGGTTGGGATTTTGAAACCTGTTTTGATTTTATGCAATCTGTTGGTGACCATTTTATTGAAGCTTATCGTCCGATTATGGCGCGACGCAAAATGATTGACTATGGAGAGCGTGAACGCAATTTTCAACTTTATCGCCGTGGTCGTTATGCAGAGTTTAATTTGGTATATGATCGAGGCACTATTTTTGGTTTACAATCAGGCGGACGGACGGAATCTATTTTGATGTCAATGCCTCCTTTAGTTAGTTGGAAATATGACTATCATCCCGAAGAAGGTTCGCAAGAAGCTGAACTCTATGATTACTTAACCCCTAAAGACTGGCTTGAAGATTTTTCCTAGCTATGTCAGAAATTAAAGTTAGGGTTGATAAATGGTTGTGGGCGGCACGTTTTTTTAAAACTAGGGGTTTGGCCTTGGAGGCTTTAAAAGGCGGTAAAATTGAGCTTAATGGTCAAAAGCCCAAGCCAAGTAAGACTATTATGATTGGTGATATTTTAAAAGTAACTCAAGCACATCGTAAAGTTGAAATTACGGTATTGGGGATTACGGATAAACGTGGTTCTGCGGAAATTTCAGTGTTACTTTATAGGTTAGACTCGGAATTGTTAAATCAAAAAAAACCACCTGCTCATATGGCACTAGCTGGTTATAGAGAAAAGGGTGCTGGGCGTCCAACTAAACGTGATAGGCGTAAAATAGAATCGATGGATTTTGATTTTTAAAAACATAAAAGCCTGCTACAGCAGGCTTTTATGTAGATTACTTAGCCCTAATCCGCAAGTAGGGTCATAGATTAGTGTGCAAGTAATTGATGTGCATAGTGAATTTTAAAAAACCGTGATCACCTAATTGGTGATAAGGCTTTTTTAAAATTTGCTAGGCGCATCAAGGACTTGTGGAATAATCATGATTTATACTTGCGGATTAGGGCTAAGGTAGAAAATTAACCTAGCTTAGCGATTGCCGCACGTTTTTTGGCGATAAGTGTTTGGATAATTGGAGTCATAATAATATCCATTGCTTTCACCATTTGAGTGCCTGAACAAATCATAGTGGTTTCATTTTGCAACCAAGCGCCTTCAATTTGATTGACAATTAAGCTTAAATCTTCAACATCCTTATGGCGAACATGAGTAATGATTAAAGAATCTTTAGCAGCTGGACCCATTGGGGCTTTTTCGGTTTGAGTAGAAAAAGGATCAGAAATGTCTACTAAAGGAATACGCTGAAAATTAACGTGAGTACGGTGGAACTGAGGCACAATAGTTTCCATATAGTCGTCCATACGCTCCATAATCGTATCACGAACCTGAGAGATAGAATAAGGACGCTCAGAGGTATCGCGATAGATTTTTTGCATCCATTCTATATTGATAACAGGAGTAACCCCTACGCCAAGGTCAACATGTTGGGCAACATCATGCATGCCTTCTTTAGGGCCATGATCCATACGTTTTACCGCACCATGAAGACCTTCGTAGAAAAGAATATCTGAGCCATCTTCAATGTCTTCCCAAGGAGTGAATTCACCAGGCAGATAATCACTTCCTAGGCGTGCATTATGCTGATCTGCTTCTTCTTCAGAGTGAATGTAATAACGCTTTTTTCCCATTCCCGTTTCTTTATAAGTTTTGAATAATTCTTCTAGTTTATTGAATTCATTTGCTGCTTCAGCAAAGTGCGTTAATACTGACCCGCAACTTTTCTTAGATTCTGCTACCTTTGCACGCATTTCGACACGGGTATATTTGTGAAAACTATCGCCCTCAATAATGGCAACTTTAAGTTTTTCACGTTTAAAAATTTCTTCTACCGCACGTTTTACAAATGAAGTTCCTGCTCCTGAAGAGCCTGTGACGGCGACGATTGGGTGTTGTACTGACATAGACAATCTCCTTAGATTATGTCCTAAATACTGTAAGTCCTTGCAAGATTTAGGTTTAAAATATAATTTCTCAAAAGCTCGGGGCAACACCTCGTTCCCATGCTGGGGCATGGGAACGAGCACTAAACATCCAAGTTTTCTACTTGTAGAGCATTAGATTCAATAAATTTTCTTCTTGGCTCAACTTCGTCTCCCATTAAAGTGGTGAATACTTGATCTGCTGCAATGGCATCGGTGATGGTCACTTGCAGTAGACTGCGGCTTTCTGCATTCATAGTGGTATCCCAAAGTTGTTCAGGATTCATTTCTCCCAAACCTTTGTAACGTTGAATGTTTTGACCTCGTTTCGCTTCTTTCATGAGCCAATCAAGAGCATCTTTAAATGAGCTAATGGATTGTTGCTTTTCACCTCGTTGAATATAAGCTGTGGTGCTGAGGAGCCCTTTGAGATCTTCTGCTAGTTTTGCGATGGTATCATATTCTGGTGAAGCAAAAAATTCTTCACCGTAGATTTGCGAATTTAAACTACCATGCTCTCGTTGTTGGAGACAAATTTGAAATTTAGACTCTCCCTCAAGTGCTGTTTCAACGCTAAGCTGATAAGTTACTTTTTGGCTTTCTCCAATGGCACTTAAAATAGGTTGAAGTTGTGCATTCCATGAATTTAATTGCTCTTCATCATTCAGCATGTCTATTGTAATCCTAGCAGAATTAATTATCTGATTAAGCAAGGTTGAACTGTAACGGCGTGCTAAGCGTTGAATAATTCGTTCGACTTTTAGATGATTTTTAGCAAGCTTTTCAAGCGGTAATCCAGAGATTACAGGGCCTTCTTTGGCGATTGATAAACCAGCTTGATCGAGTGCGGTTTGTAGTAAATAATTTTCTAGTTCAGAATCATCTTTTAAGTATCTTTCTTGCTTGCCTTTTTTAACTTTATAAAGTGGCGGTTGAGCAATGTAGATATAGCCTTTTTCGACCAGTTCTGGTAGTTGACGATAGAAGAAAGTTAGTAAAAGGGTGCGAATATGAGAGCCATCAACATCGGCATCGGTCATGATAATAATGCGGTGATAACGTAATTTTTCGATGTTATATTCGTCAGGGCCGATGCCACAACCGAGGGCTGTAATTAAGGTTCCTACTTCGGCAGAGGATATCATTTTATCAAAACGAGCTTTTTCAACATTAAGTATTTTGCCTTTTAACGGCAAAATGGCTTGGGTTCGACGGTCTCTGCCTTGCTTAGCAGAGCCTCCAGCTGAGTCACCCTCCACTAGATATAGTTCTGAAAAAGCGGGATCTTTTTCTTGGCAATCTGCTAGCTTTCCTGGTAGACCAGCAATATCTAACGCCCCTTTACGTCGCGTCATTTCGCGGGCTTTACGTGCGGCTTCACGTGCACGAGCAGCGTCCATTATTTTTGCAAAAACGGCTAAGGCTTCTTTAGGGTTTTCTAGTAAGAATTCAGATAATTTTTCATTCATAGCGGTTTCAACCGCAGTTTTTACTTCTGAAGAAACCAGTTTATCTTTGGTTTGAGATGAAAACTTAGGATCTGGTACTTTGACCGAGATAATTGCTGCCAAGCCTTCGCGTGCATCATCACCTGAAACGGTCATCTTATATTTTTTGGTTAAGCCTTCGGACTCTGCATATTGATTCATTGAGCGAGTGAGTGCTGCTCTAAAACCTGATAAATGAGACCCTCCATCACGTTGCGGAATGTTGTTGGTAAAGCAGAAAATAGATTCTTGGTAAGATTCTGACCATTGCATGGCCACTTCTACGGTAATATCGTCTTTAACTGTTGAGAAATAGAAAGCTTTTTCATGAATTGTAGTTTTATTGGTATTGATGTAGTCAACAAAGGCTTTAATTCCACCCTCAAACTCAAAAATCTCATGGCGATCAGTGCGTTTATCTCGTAACTCAATGTGTACACCAGAGTTGAGGAAAGACAGTTCTCTTAAGCGTTTTAGGAGGTAGTCAAAGCTAAACTCAATTTGAGAAAAAGTTTTTTTACTGGGCAAAAAGCGAATTTCGGTGCCCGTTTCTTCAGTTTCTGCCACATCTTTTAAAGGTGCTTGTGGTTCGCCGTGAATATAGCTTTGTTTCCAAATATGACCGTCGCGCTTAATAGTTAGCGTGAGTTCTTCTGATAAGGCATTAACTACCGAGACACCTACTCCATGTAAGCCACCAGAGACTTTGTAAGAGTTGTCGTCAAATTTACCACCAGCATGGAGTATGGTCATAATAACTTCGGCAGCTGACACCCCTTCTTCTTTGTGAATATCGACGGGAATGCCTCGCCCATTATCCCATACAGAAAGGGAGCCATCGGTATGAATGGTTACCACGACCTTATCACAATGACCGGCGAGAGCTTCATCTATACCATTATCAACCACTTCAAAGACCATGTGGTGTAGCCCAGTACCATCATCGGTATCGCCAATATACATGCCTGGTCGTTTACGAACTGCATCCAAGCCTTTTAAAACTTGAATCGAGGTGGAGTCGTATTCGTTTGTTACAGCGGGGGTTTGAGTGGCTTCGTCAGTCATAAGTTTTAAGGTCTTTTTTAAGTTGAACCTAGATCACTGCAAGTGCTTGCACTCTATATGCACAATCACTTGCAGTAATTTTAGGTTGAAAGATAACCGTAAAATTATATCACAAAAGAGCTTTTGGAATTGAAATACCACCAATTTATCAATACAAGCAAACTTCTCCTAAGGTGATTTTATAGATATTGGCTGTCTCTGGAGATAAAATTGGAATTAAAGAGGATGAAGTTGTGGTGATGATGTGTTGAATGTTTAGACAGTCTAGTAACTTTAACAAGGTTAAGCGATGGTGTTCGTCTAGTTCAGCAGGTAAATCATCTATCAGCATAATTACTGGCTCTTTAGATATTTTTTCATACAAAGAGGCTTGTGCCAAGAGTAAAGCGCAAACAAAAAGTTTTTGTTGCCCACGGGAGAGTTTTAATGAGGCTTCTTGTGAGCCAATACCAAAGCGTAAATCAGCTCGGTGACAACCATACTGGGTAAAGCCTTGTTGATAATCTTTGGCATAGTTTGCCGCCAATAAATTAGCTAAACTTTGGGTTTGCTTAGGCTTGCCAGACTGCTTCGGCCAGCCAGAGCGATAATGAATTGCTATATCTGCTGTAATTTCAGGCATGAGGGCAGTACAAAATTCAATTAAGTAGGGGGTGATTTGCTCAACATAAGATTGTCTAATTTGGTGAATATCTTCAGCTACCTCAACTAGTTGCTTATCCCACAAGGTCGATTGTGGTTGAGGAAGTTTTTGGCGTAGAGCATGGTTTCTCTGTTTAAGAATACGCTGGTAGTGCCGCCATAACGGCGTAAATTTTGGAGCATGGTGAAAGCACCCCCAGTTAAGAAAATGTCGCCTTGCTTTGGGACCTTCTTCTAGCAGGCGATGGCTTTCAGGAGTTAGCAGTTGTACAGGGAGTTTATTAGCCAGCTCAGATTGATTGTGTAGGTTGTTGCCATTGAGTTTAAGAGTAGAGCTATGTTCCGAACGACTTAATCCCAGTTTGTGGGTTTGTGCTTGCTGTTTTACCTGTGAAAATAAGGTAAATTCAGTTTGATCTTGTTGAATGAGGTGTTTGGGTTGGTTGGTTCTAAACGATCGTCCCGTTGATAGTACCCAGATACCTTCAATAATAGCAGTTTTACCTGCCGCATTATCGCCAACAATTAAATTTAGTTTAGGCGATAGTGATAGTTGAACATGGTTTAGGTTACGAAATTGTTGTAGAGAAAATTGAGTAATTTTTGCCATTAAAGATACGAAGTTAAGAGGGGTTCTTATATACGCATTGGCATAATAACGTGCTGGCATTCACATAAATCTGTGTGTATGGTAAATAGGCAACTGCTATTGGCATCTTTTAAGTGCAGAGTAACCAGTTCATCATGCATGGAATTTAAAACATCGAGTAAATAGTTAACATTAAATCCTATCTCCATTTCTGGGCCTTGGTAATCAATTGACATGTCTTCATGAGATTCATCCTGTTCAGAATTTTGTGCATGGACAGATAATAAGTTAGGTGCTAGTTCAAACCTAATCCCTTTAAATTTATCATTGGATAAAATAGCAGAGCGTTGTAATAAACTTTTAAATAATTCATGTGAAGTTTGAATGCTTTGGTCATTATTAGTTGGGATAACGCGGCGGTAATCAGGAAAGCGTCCATCTACCAGTTTACAGGTAAAGACAGTATCTTCTAATTGTACTGTTAGGTAGTTTTTAGCCAGTGCAACAGTAATTAGAGTTTCATCATCACTAAGCAGTTTTTGTAGTTCTAAAACCCCTTTACGAGGTAAAATAGCTTGAGTTGCGGTTAAGCCTTCAGTTTCTAATTGGGTTGTGCAAGTCGATAACCGATGGCCATCGGTTGCTACAACACGCAGTAATTGGTTGCTAATGTCAAATAGCATGCCGTTTAAATAGAAGCGGACATCTTGGCTTGCCATTGCAAAGGCGGTATTTTGAATTAAATACTTTAATTGTTGCTGTTGCATGGAAAATGACAAGGTGGTTTGGGTTAAATCAAGGGTTGGAAAATCATTGGCAGGTAAAGTTGAGAGTTTAAAGCGCGATCTTCCCGCCACAAGGCTACAACGGCTCTGGTCAAAATCTAATACAATAGTTAATCCTTCTGGCAGTGAGCGAACAATGGTAATTAATTTAATCGCCGGTAAGGTAATATCAAAATCACCTTCAGAACTTTCTAGCTCTGTTTGTGCACGAGTTTCAATTTCTAAATCTGAGGCGGTAACCGTTAGGATATTGTGTTTTATTTGCAATAAAACATTGCCTAAAACAACCATAGTTTGGCGCTTTTCTACCACTCCTGATACGGTTTGTAAAACCCGTAATAAGTTTTCACGAGACAGACTGATTTTCATATTTAAGTATCCTGTTAAGAGACCTTGCAGCCCTTTTAAGAAAAGCGTTTAAGCTAATTATTATACCTAAATCCTGCAAGTGATTGTGCGTATAGACGTGTAAGCACTTGCAGGATTAAGGTTATAGATGCCCTAAGTTGTTATGATTCTAATTAATGAATGAAAGTCATCATCAAAGCGATGATCCGTTTCACGTAACTCTTTTATTTTACGCACTGCATGTAACACGGTGGTGTGATCTCTTCCGCCAAAAGCATTGCCTATTTCAGGCAAACTATGACTGGTGAGTTCTTTTGCAACTCCCATCGCCATTTGTCTTGGCCGAGTAATATTACGGGTTCTTTTTTTAGATAAAATATCTGCGACTCTAATTTTATAATAATCGGCAACTGTTTTTTGAATGTTTTCAAGGGTAACCATTTTTTGTTGTAAGGCTAACAAATCTTTTAAAGCTTCTTTAGCGAGTTCGACGCTAATGGTTTGCTGAGTAAATTGTGAAAAAGCACCTACTCGCTTCAATGCTCCTTCTAAATCACGAACATTGCCACGCAGCCGTTTGGCAACAAAGAAGGCAACTTCATCAGGTAAAGATAGCCCAAATTCAGAGGCTTTTTTCAGTAAAATTGCCACCCGCATTTCGAATCCTGGAGGTTCTACCGCGATGGTGAGCCCCCAACCAAAACGTGATTTAAGTCTATCCTCTAAACCATCTACTTCTTTTGGAAAGCGATCACTGGTTAAAATAACTTGCTTATTGCCTTCTAGAAGATGGTTAAAGGTATGAAAAAATTCTTCTTGGGACTGGTCTTTATTAGCAAAAAATTGAATATCATCAATGAGCAGGGCATCAAGTGAGCGATAAAATCGTTTGAATTGATCAATTTTATTGTGCCGTAAAGCATTAACCATATCGACGACAAAACGTTCTGAGTGTAAGTAAACAACTCTAGCGTTAGGGTTTTCTTGTAGCATTTGATTGCCAATTGCGTGCATTAAATGCGTTTTACCCAGCCCAACTCCGCCATAAATAAAGAATGGATTGTAACTCCCCCCGGGGTTTTCAGAAACTTGTCTCGCCGCCGCCGCCGCAAGCTGATTGGCTTTACCTTGCACGAAGGTATCAAAGGTAAAGTTTTTATTTAAATTATGTTTAATGTTGTTTTTAGGGGTAGCGTCAGTTTTTTTATGAGACATTTTAGAGGAAGGAGTAATGCTTGATTTTAATGGCTGGGGTATTATCTCAGGTTCAGGATGGCTTTCTAGGTCGTAGTCGCCAACTATAAATTTTAATTCAGGCGTATTAACTGGAGCTACAAGAGCAACTGCCTCTTTAATTTGAGGCATTAAACTTTTCTTTACCCAATCTAAAATAAAAGGCGAAGGAGCCATTAGTTGAATAATGTTGTCTTCTTCAACAGCTCTAAGCGGCAAAATCCAGGTATGGAATTGTTGGTCATTGAGAAGTTTTTCTAATTGTTTTAGGGCTTGATTCCAGATAGTTGGCAAGGTTTATTCTCTTTTTTGTATTTTAGCTAGTGTTTCTATATTTGAATTTAGGTAAGACCTTTAAATTATGCAAGGTCTCTATTAAGAGAAAATATTATACCTGTGAATAAGTATTAAAAACAGCCCTGGCTTGTGGATAACTTAATGACTAACCTTGTGGACAACTGGTATTTTAGCGGCATTAACTTGTTGAAATAAAAGTTTTTATAGTTCTTTTTCTTAAATTATAAAAATATTTTTTATTCATCTTCCCTTTTTCATCTTAAATTATGCCAAGGTCTTTTTAAGAAGTAGAAACATTTTATTTTCGTTATAATTACTATTCTTATAGCTTCTATAGGATAAAGAGCTGTCCCAATATTTGGTTCAAGGGGTTAAAATTAAAATACAAGAAGACGATGAATTAACGTCGGATAAAATAAAAAACATTCCCTTTCAAGAGCTAGTTAAGCATCGCCGCTATAATATGCGTGAAGTTAGCTACGATGAAATTACTCAGGCACATAATGGCGCTTATAGCAAGTATCGTATTAGCCTAGTTGATGCCTACCAGCTTATTTTACCCTATCTTCAATCCAAAACTTTTGAACAGTTAAAAGCCGTGATGCCCGTGACGGTTTATTTGGTGCTGTTTCAGACTTTAATTCTAAGAGAGCCTATTGTCAGCGCTATGACGGTGACGGGTGGGTTGGTTGCGGTTGTAATTGGTTTAATGGTGTTTATGGAAGGTTTACGGATAGGACTGATGCCGTTTGGCGAGGTAATTGGTAATAAACTACCACAAAAATCGACCTTGCCGGTAGTGCTTTTAGTGGTCTTTTTACTGGGTATAGGGGTAACCTTTGCAGAGCCAGCGATTGGAGCCTTAAAAATTGCAGGTGCCAATGTTGATCCTCATCTTGCCCCTTATTTATATGCCATACTAAATCAGTGGACAGATGTACTTATTTTAGTTATAGGTATTGGGGTTGGGGTAGCTGCTGTTGTGGGTACGTTACGTTTTTTATATGGCTGGAGCTTAAAGCCACTTATTTTCATCACCTTGTTGCCAACATTATTGTTAACTGCTTATAGTATGCAAGATGAACAGTTGAACTTAATTATTGGCTTGGCTTGGGATAGTGGTGCTATTACCACGGGGCCGGTTACAGTTCCTTTAGTGCTTGCGCTAGGGATAGGGATTGCAGCCGCGGCGGGTAGTGGAAACCAATCTCTTTCTGGGTTTGGAATTGTTACTTTAGCCTCTTTATTTCCTATTTTCGGGGTATTGTCGCTAGCGATTTATATTCAAGAAACTGTAACTGTTGAAACCATTTTAGCTAATATTGGCTATGCCAGTGAAGCTGGAACCGCTTGGTATCAACAAACACCCTATTTTGAAATAATTTCAGGATTACGCTCTATAGTGCCTTTAATGCTTTTTTTAGGGTTTGTATTATTAGTGCTGTTGAGAGAAAAACTTCCTAATGCTAAAGTAGTCATGTTAGGGCTAGGATTTGCAGTTATTGGTATGATTATTTTTAGTATTGGGCTTACCTATGGTCTGTCTGAACTAGGTGGGCAAGCAGGTTCTAAACTTCCAGCTGCATTTGTTGAAGTAGAGGGCGTTGCTCAATCTCCTTTATATTGGTTTGGACTGGGGATAGGAATTGCTTTAATTTTTTCTTTTGCCCTCGGCTTTGGAGCGACCTTGGCGGAACCTGCTTTAAATGTGCTTGGGGAAACCGTTGAACGCTTAACTAATGGTGCTTTTAAAAAGAAAACTTTAATGGCAGCAGTATCTATTGGGGTTGGGGTAGGGATTGCTGTTGGGGTGACTAAAATTGTGTTTGACTTGCCCTTAGCATGGATTTTAATTCCAGCCTATTTTGTAGCTTTAGTATTAACTATTTTTTCAACCGAAGAATTTGTTAATGTTGCTTGGGATAGTGCAGGGGTAACAACTGGACCCGTGACAGTTCCTTTAGTGTTGGCAATGGGGTTAGGGCTAGGAGACGCTGTTGGAGTGATTGAAGGGTTTGGTATTCTTGCAATGGCTTCTGTTGGTCCTATTATTTCAGTCATGTTAACAGGGCTTTGGGTTAAATATCACCCTAATCCAAAAACAGAAACCCAAATAATGCACAAGCTATTGGTTCCACAGAAAGAGAGCACAATAAGTTCTTTTCAAGGAGATAAAAATGCAAAAAAATAGGTCTACACGCCAAAAAGAAATGATAATTTTAACGGATGTTTCCTTGATTACTTGTATCGTTCAAAAAGGTATGTCAGACCAAGTGGTTGCGGCAGCTAGAGCAGCAGGAGCTCAAGGTGCTGCGGTGCATTTTAGTAGGGGTGCGGGGGTAAGAGAGAGATTGGGATTATTAAGTATTACGGTTGAAGCAGAAAAAGAAATTATTCAAGTTATGGTCTCTAAGCAACAGCAAGAAGAAATCTTTTCTGCTATGTTTAGTGCAGGAAAAATAGATGTCCCTGGTATGGGGATTATATTTGTGACTCATTTAGAGAAAGCTGCCGCTTATATCCCTAAAGAAGTATTGGAGCGAGTTAAAAAAAATCGTTTACTAGAGGTTGAAGCTGATGGGTAGGTGCGGAGATTATAAAGAACATTGCCAGCCTGCTAAAATGATTAGCTGTGTGATGGAGAGAGGGCATGGTGAAAAGGTTGTGCAGGAACTGTATAAAAAGAAGCATATCTTAGGGATTGAATACTCCGCAGGTCGTAATCAACAATCACCAATGGGACTAAAAGAATGGCAGGAGGTGGATATGCTCATGGTGGTGGTTTCACCAGAGTATGCCGAAGAAGTTTTTAATGATATGTATCATCTTGCTAAAATTGCAGAGACTGAAGGAGGAATAATTTTTCAAACAGATCTTTTAGCTTCAACCAATTATTGTTTGCCAGATTTAACCGATCTGTCAGAATAAAAGCTATGTAACAGTCTCTGGCAGTTATGTAATGAGACCTTTGCATAATCTATAAATTCAGCCTTCAATTTTAACTATTATATTTTT
>CAZRMK010000032.1:0-19595 GCA_964601165.1 uncultured Piscirickettsiaceae bacterium
AAGATTCACTAAAAATTACAAATCTGAATTTACAGAACAAACTTTACACTACCGTTTTTTTAGCTTACATTCATTTGGGTGCACTTTGTTGATAGGCATACAATATAGTCCTGCTAACAATGGGTTTAACAGCAAGTACACTTTAATGACTTGATGCAGGATTTAGGTCTTATTATTTTCCTATGCAGAAAGAAGTAAAAATTTTTCCTAGCAGATCATCTGAGGTGAACTGCCCTGTAATTTCTGACAGAGCATTTTGTGCTTGACGTAAGTCTTCTGCCAAAAGCTCGCCCGCGGCATATACTTCCAGCTGTTCTTGTCCTGACTTTACTAAAGTTAAAGCCAATTTTAGTGCATCAAGATGACGCTTTCTAGCTATAAACACCCCTTCGGATGTTTGAGAATATCCCATTGCAGATTTTAAATGTTCTTTTAATAAGTCTATCCCCAAACCCTGCTTGGCAGACAGCCACAATTCGGTTTTTTGATCTATTTTTACCAGTTCTGGTGATTTTTGAATTAAATCAATTTTATTATGGATCAGGGTAACGGGAATATTGCTGGGCATTTTATCTACTATTGCTTGATCTTCTGGCTGAATAGACTCATCAGCTTGTACCACCACTAAAATACGATCTGCATTTTCAACCGCATCCCAAGCTCGTTGTATGCCAATTTTTTCAACTTCGTCTGTAGCTTTTCGCAACCCAGCAGTATCTAGAACATGTAGCGGCATGCCATCAATTAAAATTTCTTCTCTAACAATATCGCGTGTTGTGCCTGCAACAGCGGTAACTATGGCAGATTCTCTGCCAGAAAGGGCATTTAATAAGCTAGATTTTCCTGCATTTGGTCTACCTAAAATCACTACCGACATGCCTTCTCGTAATAATACTCCCTGCTGAGCAGAAATGAATACCACGTGTAATTTATCTAAAATTTGCTGTAGTTGCTTAGCCACTTTGCCATCAGATAAAAAATCTATGTCTTCTTCAGGAAAATCAATGGCGGCTTCAACAAAAATACGCAGTTTAATCAGTTGCTCAACCAGAGTATTTATTTGTGCTGAAAACTCTCCCTGCAAAGATTTAAGGGCTGCTTTAGCCGCTTGCTCGGATGAAGCAGAAATTAAATCGGCAATGGCTTCTGCTTGAGCTAAATCCAATTTATCATTTAAAAAAGATTGCTGTGAAAATTCTCCAGGCTTAGCCAATCTTGCCCCTAATTCAACCACCCTATCTAATAACCACTGCAAAACTACAGGTCCACCATGACCCTGCAATTCTAAAATATCTTCTCCCGTAAAAGAGTGAGGATTGGGAAAAAAAAGGGCAATTCCTTGATCTAAAATTTGATCATCTCCACCATAAAAACTGCCATAATGAGCAAACCTTGGTTTGGGAGTTCGCTGCAAAATAGCCTGTGCAATTACTAAACTTTTCTCACCCGAAACACGTACAATTCCAACCCCTCCCCGTCCTGGAGGTGTGGCAATGGCAGCAATGGTTTCATGAGAATTTATTTCCATCATTTATGACCTCTGTTACAAAAGAATAGGTAATAATAAATACAAAAAAACGTAACTTCTCAAAAACTCTGGGCAACACCTAGTCCACATGCTCCAGCGTGGGAACGAGGCATTTCTTGCCCAGAGTTTTTGAGAAGTTACGAAAAAACGCCCCTAAAGGCGCTTTATTATGCAATGGTTTCTCTATAAAAAAACTAATCTACCGTCTGATAAACCTTAGTTTCAAGGTCTGTGATAAATTCTTTAGTTCCAAAAAGAGCCATTGTCTTATCAAATTTTTTCTTCGACTTAAATACCATTTCTTCTACCTCATCGTTGACTTTAAACGATAAAATATATAAGGGCTGACTTTTTACTGCTACTGAAAAGTGTGCTTGCTCAGATGACGAGGATGTTATATTTGGCTCAATTGGCAAATAACCTGCTTTAGTTTTATAACAAACAGGTTGCAGTTCATCCATCACCACATATTCTGCTTTACCATACATTGGATGATCTAACCCTAATTTTTCATAAGATAAATGCATATTTTCCTCCTATTTATATTCGCCAGATTCAATTTTTCTGGTGATATACGATTGCTGAGCAACTGATAAAATATTGTTCACAACCCAATAAAGTACCAAACCTGCTGGGAAGAACATAAAGAAAATAGTGAAAACAAACGGCAAAAGCTTCATAATCTTCTGCTGCATCTCATCCATCATCACCGAAGGATTAAGCCTTTGCTGGATATACATGGTCACACCCATGATAACCGGCAATATAAAGTAAGGATCGGTTGCTGATAAATCATTAATCCACAGAATCCACTCTGCTTGACGCATTTCTGCTGAGTAAAGCACTACCCAATAAAGAGCGATAAATACTGGCATTTGTACTAAAATGGGCAAGCAGCCACCCAGCGGATTAATTTTCTCCTCTTTATACAGCTTCATCATTTTCTGCTGGAAGATTGCTTTATCATCGCCATAATGTTCTTTTAACTGCTTCAACTTTGGCTGAAACTTCTTCAAACGTGCCATTGAGCGATAAGATTTTTCAGAGAGCTTATAGAAAAGAACCTTAATAAGAATAGTTAAAACAATAATTGCCCAACCCCAGTTGCCTATTACTGAATAAATTGTACTCAACAACCAAAAAATAGGCTTAGCTAACAAAGTAAAAATTCCATAATCTACCGTGCGTTCTAAACCAGGTGCAACATCTCTAAGAACATTTTGAATAATCGGCCCCATATAAAGATCAGTGGTTAAATTTGCTGTTTGTCCTGGAGGAATTTCTACCAAGGGCTTAACTACTCCCGTGACAAAACGATCTTCAGATAGAGGGCGAATATAAAAACTATTTTGTGTATTCTGATCAGGAATGACAGCTGTTAAAAAATGATGCTGAATCATGGCTGTCCATCCACCCAATATACTCCGGTTCTGGACGGGTTCAGTTTCCAAATCATTAAAGCTATGTCTAGTAAACATATTTTCTGCATGAGGATCAAACAATACCGGCCCTGTAAAAGTGTACATTAACTTACGGTGTTCAGGATCATAAGAACCTCTAACCAGTTGTGAATACAGGCTACCAGACCACATGAGATTAGTTCTATTTTCTACCCTATAATTTACTTCAATTAAGTGTGTACCCCTAGTAAAGGTATAAGTTTTGGTCACTTTAATGCCGTCTTGCTCCCAAGTCATTGGCACAACTAAAGTATCACCCGTTAAGATATGATTGGTTTGGGTGGCTTGAAAGATAGACTTGTGGGTTGGTGCAGGCAAAAGTGAATTAGCAGTGACTGCAATACCATTTTGAGCAATATGAAATAGCTTCCCTTGATCACTCATCAGTTGAAAATTTTGCGTTCTATCGTGAGTGGCTTGATGTTCTCGCAGATGAACACTGCGAATATCGCCACCGTGCGTATCTATTACGACATCAAACACATCAGTTTGTACGTGAATACGCTGTCCTTGAGCCATAGCGACTCTTGCATCAGGAATGGCAAGACCTTGAATGGCACTAGGCACTGAGTCATCTACTAGCCGATTAACATTTGGAACACCAGGAATTTCACTCTCTATAAACTGCTCTTGTACTTGTGAAACATCTGCTGTGAGAGGAACTGGAGCAGAAAACTGCATCCACTCAAACCAAATCCACATTAAAGTAAATGCCAGTGCTAACCACCAGAAAGGCTTCATATTCATGCTTAATTTCTCTTTTACTTCTAATTTATTTATTCTATTAGCTCTTAAAGAGCCTTTATCTAGTTCTTGAATCCGTGACGTTACTACGGGCACAAGCTATTAATTCATCACATATTCAGCTAGTTAAGCCACTACGTTTAACTTTTCTAATTAGGTGTAAAAAACTTTGTTTTAAAACTTCATTATCCACTTCATGCAAATTACGGCGACCTAAAACTACAATATCATACCCGTTTAAGGCTTGGGCATGTTGACGAAATGCTTCTCTAGCTAATCTTTTTACTCTATTTCGCCACACGGCTTTAGATAACTGCTTTTTAGCAATCGCTAAACCTAGCCGAGGATAGGGCATATTATTAGGGCGAACAATGAATGTCCAATGACTATTAGCAAACTTTTTTGCCTTAGCAAAAACATGCTCAAAATCTTTAGGAGAGAGAATACGAAGGTGTTTTGGAAATGCATGAGATAAATTTTGGCAAGCTAGCTTTGAATCATTCATAATAAGAAGAAAATTAACAAAAACTTTGGAGCATGTAAATATCTCTTAACAAAATAACCCGCCAAATTTTTTAACTTGACCTAAATAACTTACGTTAATACGGATAACAGAGCTAAATATATTGGTTTAGCACAGGATTTTAAAAATTTTATTCACCATTAAGTTATTTTAAACCCATGATGAATCAATAGCTTGTGTCCAGTGCCGTAGTAACGTCAGAGATTCAGGTTAAATATAAGATTTATATCTAATTTTTGATTACTCATCAGAAACAGTAAGTTTAGCACGACCTTTAGCACGACGAGCAGCTAAAATCTTTCGGCCATTTTTAGTTGCCATACGAGCACGAAAACCATGAGTACGGGCACGTTTAATAACACTTGGTTGAAATGTTCTTTTCATGACGTTAAATCCTTAAATTAATCTTCCACAGGCGGAAAGGCAAGAATTATAAAGGATTTATAGATAAAATCAACCACCAGTCTTGTCCAATATAAAATTAGAATAAAAAAATTTCCTCTTCCAGTATAAAATGCATCTAATTTGTTAAATATTGTTTATTTTACGTATATCTAACTTGTACATAATAAAGTATAAACATAAGTGATCATTAAGCTGTAGATTAATGTGGATAAAAAGAACTTAAAACTATAAATTAAAACTTATTCACAAATTAAACACAGGCAAACTACCTTGTTATCAAAATACTTTTACTATCTTTAATCACAACTTATCTTATTGATAATATTATATATATAATACTTTTCCACTAAAGTAACCCTTACTAATAATAACTATAATTAATTTAAAAGAAAAATCATTAACATTTTATAAGCATAACTTTAACCCAAAAAATAAAATTAAAACTCATAAATTATGACAGTTTATCAAAACAACATTATCATTTAAACGTTAAAGAAATTTTTCCACTTTTAATGAGTATATCTAATGTAATTCTGAAGAAAGCTCTACTTTTGTATAAGTTAAAGATGATTTTTCTACTTGAAAACTAATTTGTTCACACCCTTCTCTGGAAGGACAAGTTACACAATTTTTTGGCTTACACATCTGTATACATAACTCTCTAAGAGTACTTTTCGTGTGATTATCTAAGCATGTTATATCACTTGGATAAATAATTCCTGATTGTAAAAGTTTAACTAACTGATTTTTTGAAATTTCAATTTTCATCCAAATAACCTCAATATTTTCTCAATGCTTTATAAGATAATACTGAAAAAGATTATAAATAGCAATTTATATCATTTACCTAAAATCTTATACCCCCTTTTTCTCTTCAAGTAAGTCTCTATTTTTATGATTAACGACAATTTTAATATTTATTCCAAAGCGTACTACAATCTTGAAGTGTTTCAACCTTTACCGCTAATTTATAATTTTCTTTTTTGAGTATGCCATTCTTTAACGATAAATCACGAGAATGGTTTCTATCTTTTTCAGATTGTTTTCTTGCATCAATCACAGCACGGTTATAAGTTTCGTTCATTTGAAAAGGCTCCAGAGGAATTGTTGAATAAAACTTGCTTAACCAATTCTGCGATGAATCAGTTTATGATTCTCCATGAAGAACGCCTTAAAGATTACATTTAACCAAAATGGGCGTTTACACAAAATGGTTTACAGGCTCACTAGAATAGGGTTTTAGTCTTTATGTCATTTTCATTTTTTTGTTTTTTTATAGGCACAAAATGGGCACCATTTGGGCACAGAGGTAAATTTCAACCCCGTTTAAAAATAGCATTTGACACTACAACCCCCTATCCCTATAATACGCACACTTATCTGGCCACATAGCTCAGTCGGTAGAGCAAAGGATTGAAAATCCTTGTGTCCCTGGTTCGATTCCAGGTGTGGCCACCAAATTTTAAGATTTCTATATCTTTTGCGGGAGTGGTGGAATTGGTAGACACGCCAGATTTAGGTTCTGGTGCCTTTGGTGTGAGAGTTCGAGTCTCTCCTTCCGCACCAATATAGCTAGCAAGATCCTTCTTACTAGCGCTCTAAAAGCCAGCCTTTGCTGGCTTTTTTATCTATACAATTTCTCATCTATCACTTAGTCCTTTTCTTCATGACATTATGCTTAAAAGAATCTTATGCAAAAGTACAAATATCTCATAATAGTTAACGATCCAATCATATCAAAAAAAAACCATAAATCTGATATCAAATAAACGCACTTGTGATACCATGAGGCTGTATATAAAACACTCTAAGAACTTTCACTAAAAAGGTCCTTTTGATGTATGTATTTTTATTTTTTTAAGGTCTGCAGAAACCACTCCTTTTATAATAAACAAGAAGACAAAACATCAAGAATAAAACATGACTGGAGTACATTAAAACTTTCTAAAATATATTCTTTTAATAGGAGAACAACATGAAAAAACTATTAATTTTTGTATTATTACTTATCCCATCTATTGCTCTCACGGACAATAAAACCCCAGTAAATGACAAAATAACTTATCTCCAAATGCAGCAAGAAATCCAAAAAATGAAAGAAATGCAAAAAGTTCTAATTTGTTTAATGGATGTTGATTACGAAAGACTTATAGAACACTCCGAAAGAGTTCAAGTCAATGAAGAAATTTTCATACAGCTTTGCTCTGAAAATAAACATGATGTCGCACAAAAAAAACTACTCGATTTAGCTAAAGCTGTAAATTATTGTCGTGAAATGAAAAAGTTACATAACTGCCTTCTAAAAGTGGAAAATTTAGAAATTCGTAAAGCTATGACACCAAAATTTAAAATTGATACCAGCCTGCATATTTGCGATACCTTTAACGACCAGATTAAATAATTTTAAAAAAAAAACTTTACTGACTTAGGAAAAACAACATGCCTTTACTAGACAGCTTTACCGTCGACCATAAAATAATGAACGCCCCCGCTGTTCGTATTGCAAAAACTATGACCACTCCATCAGGCGATACTATTACAGTTTTTGATTTACGCTTTAATAAACCCAATGAAGAGTTGATGGGTGAAAAAGGTATTCATACCCTTGAACATTTATTTGCAGGATTCATTAGAACGCACCTAAATGCAGATGATATTGAGATTATTGATGTTTCACCAATGGGTTGCCGCACTGGATTTTACATGAGCTTAATTGGTACTCCAGATGAAGCTAGAGTTGGCAAGGCTTGGTTATCAGCCATGAAAGATGTCTTAAAAGTTAAACTCCTAGAAGACATCCCAGAGTTAAATGAATATCAGTGTGGCACTTACCTGTTGCATTCGCTTGAAGATGCTAAAGATATTGCCCAAGAGATTATTACCAAAGGTATTGGAGTTAATAAAAATGCAGATATTGCATTAGATGAAGCAACCTTAAGGTCTTTAGGAAATGATGTGGATTAGTGATGAAAATAGCTATTATTGGAGCAATGGAAGAGGAAGTTTCTCTGCTCCGAAAGCAAATACAAAACTTAACTACTGATAACCACGCTAACTTTGAATATTACCTAGGAAAAATCGAACACTTAGAGATTGTTTTATTACGCTCAGGAATAGGGAAAGTTAATGCCGCGGTTAGCACGGCTTTGTTATTAGATAGATACCAGCCTGATTACGTTATTAATACTGGCTCAGCAGGAGGGTTCCATTCTGACCTAGAAATAGGTGATATGATCATTAGCCAGTCAGTTTGCCACCATGATGTAGATCTTACACCTTTTGGATACGATTTAGGTCAGGTTCCTGGATCTCCTACCTGTTTTTTACCCGACCCTCACTTAGTAAAAATTGCTCAAAAATCAGTTGAAGCTCTACATGAAGTTACTCACATGCATGGTTTAATTGCCACCGGTGATCGTTTTATGCATCAGCCAGAAGACGTTAGTCAAACTCGCAAGAATTTTCCAGAAATGATTGCTTGTGAAATGGAAGCTGCTGCAATTGCCCAAACTTGCCATTCAATGAAAACTCCTTTTGTGATTATTCGCTCTCTATCGGATATTGCAGGTAAAGAAAATTCTGTTAGTTTTGAAAAATATTTAGAGAAGGCGGCAACTAACTCTGCTAGGCTAATTTTAGAAATGCTGAAACAATTTGATTAAGACAGGTAATGTTCAACCTTAACGGGTTCTGACCAAAAACTTCCTTGTGCTAACTCACAGCCCATTCCCTTTAAAATCTCTGCTATCTGTGGAGATTCTATTCCTGATGCAATAACACTGGCATCTAAACTTTTTGACATTTGAATCATCCCTTGAATCCACTGACGACCAGAAGCGGTTTGAATATGTGTATTCACCCAGCTAGCATCTAACTTAAATTCTTGAATATTAAGCCCTGCCATTAAAGATAAATCTAATGGAACAGCTCCTATTCCTGTCAAGGTAATTTGAAATCCTTTTTGAGGTAAGGCTTTTAAAATATCTTGAAAAAACACATCATAATTTACAAAATCTTTTAGTGAAAACTCTAACTGAATTTGTGAAGCTGGTACTTGGTATTTTTGCAGTCTATCTTCCAAAATTGTCATAAAATCATCTGCTCTCCAAAGCGACTCTAACACTGGAATAGATACCACCAGTTCAGGATTATGGGCTAGCCAACGATGCAAATAATAAAACCCTGTGTCAACCAGCCATAAAGCAACAGAATATTCCTTGTCACTTTTTTTCAAAAGGTCTGCCCAACTTGCTAAAAATGGAGTTTTTAATTCTTTATTATGCCAACAAACTGTCATACTACCGCCAACGGCTATATTTTGCTTTAAGTCAATTTGTGGCTCAACATAGATAGATAGTTTGTCGTTTCGAATCGCCTCTTCAAACTTAGACTGTAACAAGTAAGTACATGCTGGTGTATATTCCTTTACTTCTTCAAAAAAACGATAGGTTCTTTTACCTTTTGATTTAGAAACATACAAGGCTTCATCTGCATTTTCAACTAGTTCTGAAGCCGTTCTAGCATCTCTTGGGAAACTAGAGATTCCAATACTGGTTGAGGTTGTAACCTCTTTTTCATCAAACCAATAAGGACGAGAGGTTTCTCTAATAATACGTTTACAAATACCTTCAATCACCTCTTTATCGTCGGTGTCTGCTAATAAAACTACAAACTCATCTCCTCCCAGCCGACTTACAATATCCCCCTCTCTAACCGAGGAAATTAACCGCGCACTCACATGGCGTAATAATTCGTCTCCAGTATGATGGCCTAAAACATCATTGACTTTTTTAAAGCCGTCTAAATCTATAAATAATAAAGAAAAGGGATTATCGGTATCAGAAAAACGCTGTACTAGCTGCTCCAACATTTCATAAAAATAACCACGATTTGGTAAATGAGTTAAAGCATCATAGTTTGCCTTACGATACAATTCTTTAGTTCTTAATTCTACTTTTGATTCAATTAAAGCTTCAATATCGGGTGAATGGGAAAACTTATTTTGTAAATTAGTGAACAGTTTTTTGACACTTATTTGTTTAGCTTCAGGTTTTGGCAAACTCTCTGCATAACGCATTCTTTGCATCGCTGCCAACCCTTTGCTTCCCAAAAGGGCTAGGCTCTCTGAGCTTAGATCATCTGCTTGTTTTTTATTTAAAACTTCCATCACTCAGCCCTCAACAATCAGTTTTATTTAATGACTAAAGTTAAAGCAAGCATAATGCCAACCATTTTTTGACAAAAGACTGGTAAACTTAGCTTAATTCTAAAAAAAACCTCTACAGCCAATGAAATCATGGATTAAAAGCCTCGCTTTTAAATTAAACCAAGCTCATATGCGTGCCTGTGTGCTACTAGAAGGGGAAGAAAACTGGCAGCAAGATTTTTGTCAAAGCTATTTAAATTTAATCCCAACAGCATCTGGTTTTTGGGTTGGAAAAAACAGCCCTTTCGAGCAGGCTAAAAACCTAACGCCTAAACAGACTCTACACCAACTAGGTCAAGAAACTGATTTTGTCATTTTTTCTGCTTCACAAGGAATAGAACCCAATACCCTCGGAATCCTAAGCGGTATGATAAAAGCGGGAGGTCTGTGTATTATTTGCTTGCCAAATAAGAAAGACTGGTTAAAACAACCCAACATTGCTTCTCAAAAATATCTTAGCTACCCCTTTGAATTAAAAGATAGCCTAAAAGGTTTTAATGCTTTTTTTTGGCAGAAACTCTCCCAACACGCCATTCATATTCAACAGCGCCAAACTGTTGCAGAACTTAGCCACTGGCTAGAACACCCAGAACTTTGCTATCAAGCTCCCAAAACAGCATTACCCACTCAGGATCAAATATCCGCCATTAAACAAATCCACAGGGTTGCGTTTGGGCATAGAAAACGCCCCCTACTGATTCATGCCGATAGAGGCAGGGGCAAATCCACGCTGCTAGGGATAGCCGCCATTGAGCTTATTCAACAGGGTAAACAAAAAATAACTTTTAGCTCTGCTCGCAAAGATATGGTGCAAATAGCTCTCAATAAAATTGCGCAGCAAGGATTAAGTCATGCCGTTGAGTTCAGAGCCCCCGACGACCTAATCGCCAACCTAAAACCTAGCGATATTTTAATGATTGATGAAGCCTCTCACTTACCACTACCGCTATTACAAGCTATTTTGCAAAGCTACCACCGTGTGGTCTTCGCATCTACTCAACAAGGTTATGAAGGCTCTGGCAGAGGGTTTAGCCTTAAGTTCTCACATTTATTAAATTCTTTAACACCCGGTTGGAAACTATGTGAATTACAAACTCCTATTCGCTGGCAAAAAAATGACTGGTTAGAAAAAACCATCAATAAAACTTTACTACTTTCTCAGCCGAAATACTACGTTCCAAAACACACATTTCCTCTACAAAAAAACACCGACAACATCTCTTATCACAGAATTAATATTGATCAACTTCTACAATCTCCCAAAAAAATTGAACAACTTTTTCAGCTACTAGTTAACGCTCATTATCAAACTTCACCCAATGATTTAATGCAACTATTAGACACGCCTAATCTAGTCATACTTACTGCTAATCTTGATGATAAGATCATTGGAGCATTAATTGCAGTACCTGAAGGAAAACTTCCAGATTTTTCTTCAGAAACAACCCCACGACGTTTTCAAGGACATCTCTTTCCACAAGTGCTTTACAAACAAAGCCATAATCCTAAATGGTTAGAGTTGCAAGGTTTAAGAATTATGCGAATTGCGGTGGCAGAGAGCTGGCAAAACCAAACTATTGGCTCTAATCTTCTACAGAAAATTGTAGCTTATGCCAATCAAATGAACCTAGACTACTTATCTAGCAGCTTTGGGGCGATCCCATCCATCATCAAATTTTGGTCAAAAAACTCCTACTCAATCTGTGGCTTAGGACTCAAGCGAGACAAGGCTAGTGGCCTACATTCTGTCATGCTAAGCCAAGCCATTTCAATAGAAGCACAATCGTTAATTACACAAACACAACAAGAATTTACCCAGCAATTTAGCTTTTCCTTGTTAAGTGAATTTAACAAACTAGAAGCGGATACTATTATTGCAATCATAAGCCAGCTACCGTTAAAAGCAACAGACTTCCCAACAGGGTATTTAGACAATCAACCTTACGAAAACCTCTCTTTACCGCTAAGAAACTGGCTATTAAGTCATCCGCAGTTTTTAGCACAACAAACTGACACCCATCTAAAAAACATGCTTTGCCAAAAAATCATCCAAAACTCAAGCTGGAAAGAACTACGATATTCCACGAAGATTCCTAGCCGAAAATTACTTGAAAAGCAATTAAAACAAGCCTTCTATCTTTTTATTTTAAAAAACAAAATACACAAAAAACAGGTAAAGTAGTGATAGAGTCATCTGCAATGAAGGAGGAAGACATGATACCCACGAAATTATTAAACTTATTTATTGTCTCTCTCCTAGCTCTATTATTTCTTCCAACATTGCACGCGAATAGTTCTAGCTTAGTAAATGTTAATTGGCTCAAAGAACATGCAGATAAGCCTAACCTAGTAATTGTCGATTTAAGAGACTCTCATAAATTTCAACAGGGTCATATAAAAAATGCTGTTAATATCCCTGCCTCAAGACTCAATCGCACTAAAAATAATGTTCCCAATATGATGGTAAGCCCTAAAGATTTTCAAAATATCGTTGAACAAGCGGGCATTAAAAACAATCACTTAATAGTTTTATATGGAGATAAATCTTTTTTTTATTCTATGAGAGCTTATTGGATATTTAACTTTTATGGGCATCAAAATATAAAAGTACTTGATGGCGGTATTCAGGATTGGGTAGAGTCAGACTTTCCCCTTAGCGATGAAACTACAACCCCCAACCCCAGCAAATTTGTTATCCAAATAAACCCCAATATATTGGCAACCAAATTTAGTACCTTTATGGCTACTAAATCTGATCAAATAATAATTATTGATGCCCGTAGCAAGCCACATTTTTATGGAGATAAATCTCAAACTAATAGAAAAGGCCATATCCCTACCGCTATTAACAAACCATGGCTTGGATTTATTTATGAACAAGAAAAACAACAACATGATCTAATCAATAAACCTACTCACCTTATAAACTTAAACAGTATTAAAGAGATGTTTGCTGACATTCCTAAAAATAAAGATATTATTTTATATTGCAATGGAGGCGATGAAGCAGCTGTACTATATTTTGCCCTTAAAGAAATAGGACGCAAAGCGGCTATTTACGATGGGTCTTGGTTTGAGTGGAGTACCGACAAAAACATGCCTATTACCACATTATCGCCTAATTAAATGAGTTACACTACCGCAAAAAAAGGCTTCTCTTTCCGAGAACAGCTCTTACTAATATTCTTGAGTTTAAGTTTAATTATTGGCTTAGGTAGTTTATTTGTTATCAACAAAATGCAAAACAACTTAATTAAAACTAATCTGCACCAGCAAGCTAATGCCATTACAAGCCTGCTAATAGAAGATATTGCAAACATGATCTTCTTTGATTCTGCCACTGCATCAGCCAACATAACCGCACGAATAAAATCTATTCCTGAAATTTATTCAGTCTATTTTTTTGATGACAACAACAACCCCTTATTAACAATTAGATCTAATTTTTATACCTCTAACAATAGCGATTTTATTAACAATACTATAAAGATTACAGACAACATTACCCACCAAGACTATCTTCTTGGTCATGCCAATTTTGTTTTTTATAGTGAAGTACTTAACCAAAAAAAACAATCTACCACTAAAATTTTAATTTTTTTGCTGTTTATTTTTCTAATCTTAAGTGCTTTATTAACCTTGTACATAGATAAAAAATTCATTTCTCGACTCGCTGAACTCAGTCTATTTCTTAAAAATGCCATGGAAAAACGCGACTTCTCAAGTCAAATAACCATTCATAAACAAGACGACATCGGAGTAGCTCAACAAAATTTTAACCGCCTTATTAACATGGTCAAAAAAAATACCGACGACCTAGAATTTAAAGTCAACCACGATAATCTAACCGGACTGTACAACCGACATTATTTACTAAATGAAATACAAACAAGCCTTGCAAAGCATTCAACTCTTCCATCAACTTTATGCTATATAGATCTAGATCAGTTTAAGATCGTTAACGATTCATGCGGTCATATAGCTGGCGATCAGCTATTAATACAATTAAGCGCTGTTTTATCAAAGCTAACTCCAGCAAATACCACCTTAGGGCGAATCGGGGGAGATGAATTTATCTTATTAATTAGAGAAACAGCTTTAGATAATGCCAAAAAAATCATTCGAGACTTACATCAACATATTCGAGAATTTATTTTCACCTTTAAAGAAAGATCATTTATGGTCGATGCAAGTATTGGGGTTATTTTTTATCACAACCAAAACATTAATTCAGAAAATTTACTAAGTGCTGCTAATACCGCCTGTTATCAAGCAAAAAATGAAGGCCGAGATAAATTAATTAGCTACCATATTGATGACCCTAAAATTCAACTTGAACAAAACCATTTAAGCCTCGTTAATGAGATTTATCAGGCCCTAGAAAAAGACTATTTTCAAATATTTTTACAACCTATTGTGCCTATAAAGCCAATTAACACCGTTTTTCAACATTACGAAACCTTAATTCGCTTAAAAAATGAAACTTCTTTCATTTCTCCAGCAGTATTTATTCCTGTTGCAGAACGCTATGGATTAAGCAAAAAAATTGATTTATGGGTGATTAACAACCTATGTTTACAACTACAAGCACAGCCAGATTTTATAGAATCCTTAAACTTAATAACCATTAACTTATCTGCTGATACCTTAATGGATGAAACACTTATTAACAAAATTGAACTAATTATTAATAAACACAAAATCTCTTTTAATAAACTTTGCTTTGAAATAACCGAAACTGGCATTATTTCCAACTTAGAAAAAGTACAAAATTTTATTAACTTTTTCACTAAAAAGGGCATCAGCTTCGCTCTTGATGACTTTGGAGCAGGAATGTCCTCTTTTGGGTATTTAAGCAAACTACCTGTCTCTTACTTAAAAATTGATGGCGAATTTGTTAAAAACATTGAAAATGATATGGTGATGAAAGAAATGGTCATCGCCATGAATAGAATTGGTCATATTACCAATAAAAAAGTAATAGCTGAGTATGTAGAAACAGAAAATGCCGTGCAAATTTTACAACAAATTGGGGTTGATTATATTCAAGGCTACTACTTTAGTGAACCCAAGCCAATCCAATATTTTATTGACTTAGGAAAAACTTAAAACCTCCGATCAAGGATTAAATACCACCGTTTTATTACCACGCAATAAAACCCGATCTTCTAAATGGGAACGCAAGCCTTTAGATAAAACATTTTTTTCTACATCTCTGCCTAAACGCTTTAAATCTTCTATGGTTTGCGAATGACTAACCCTTACCACATCTTGCTCAATAATAGGGCCAGCATCTAATTCTTCTGTCACATAATGACAAGTGGCACCAATCAACTTCACTCCTCTTTCAAAGGCTTGATGATACGGTTTTGCCCCCACAAAAGAAGGTAAAAAACTATGATGAATATTAATTACCTTACCCGCATAAGTTGAACACATGCTTGGAGGGAGAATTTGCATATAACGTGCCAAAACAATCACGTCTGTATTATATTTATTAACCAATTCTGTAGCTTTTGCAAAAGCTTGTTTCTTAGAATCTGGCCTGACAGGAACATAGTGAAAAGGTACCCCGTACCACTCAACCATTGGTCGTAAATCTTCATGGTTAGCAATCACACAAACTACCTCACCGGGTAAATCTTGTTCATGCCATCGATAAAGTAAATCCGCTAAACAATGAGATTCTTTACTGGCAAATAAAGCAATTTTTTTGGGAAAACCTGAATCAGAAACATGCCAGTTCATATTAAAACTCTGAGCAATAGCTTCAAACTTTGCTTTAAAATTATTTAAATCATTGCCAAGCGAGCTGGCCAATAACTCATAACGCATAAAAAACCATTGATTTTCAGAATCAGTATGATGACTGGCCTCAACAATAGAGCCTCCCATACCAGCAATAAACCCTGACACCTTGGCAACAATACCATTACGATCAGGGCAAGAGATGACTAAACGAAAAACTCGACTCATTTTTAATTATACTTTATTTAGGGGAAAGGGTTTTACACAAAATTAAGACGTGTAAAGATCTCCATTAGGGTTTAAACCCAAGATTCTAACAAAATAATAATAAAAAACTTGCCTAATACTCCCCACTAATGTAATAATTACCCAAATTATCTACAATTCAACTGTATTTATTACATAGCAACCTATCAATTCAGACAAGCTTCCAATGATTTTATTCTACAGGTAAAGCATGCACATGGGTCAACCTGCTAAAAACTAATTAATTTTAAATATAAAAAAAACATAATTTTGGAGTGCCATAAAAAATGAGTAATGTAATTACAACCAGCGATGCTAACTTTGAAGAAGAAGTACTAAGGTGTGAAGCCCCTGTACTTGTCGATTTTTGGGCAGAATGGTGCGGACCTTGTAAAATGATTGCCCCTATTTTGGATGAAGTCGCTACAGAATACGCAGGAAAAGTTAAAGTAACTAAACTAAATATTGATGAAAATCCAGCAACCCCACCAAAATTTGGGGTTCGTGGCATTCCTACACTGGTTCTATTTAAGAGTGGTGAAGTGAATGCGACACAGGTCGGGGCTCTTTCTAAATCACAGCTTTGTAGCTTCCTAGACAGCAACCTATAAAATATCAATAAGGTATCTAAAAGCAATTAGGTGCCTAAACAACCTTCCTAATATCTCCTAATCACCCACCAAATTCAATCAGAAAAACAAACTCTATGAACTTAAATGACTTAAAAAAAACCTCCGTTGCAGCACTACTTGATATTGCTGCAGAAAAAGGCCTAGACAATCTTGCCCGCCTAAAAAAGCAAGAAATTATTTTTGCAATTTTAAAAGCACACGCCAAGAGCGGTGAAGATATCTATGGCTCTGGGGTGATTGAAATTCTTCCCGATGGGTTTGGATTTTTACGATCAGAAGATGGCTCTTATCTAGCAGGACCTGATGATCTTTATGTGTCTCCTAGCCAAATACGCCGTTTTGGTCTGCGTAAAGGCGACTCTATTGAAGGTAAAATTCGCCCTCCAAAAGAAGGTGAGCGTTATTTTGCTTTACTTAAGGTAGGAAAAATCAACTTTGAGCTACCCGAAATAGCTCGTAAAAAAATTGCTTTTGAAAACCTAACCCCTTTGCACGCCGATGAACGTTTAAAAATGGAGATAGGTAACGGCTCAACCGAAGACATTACCTCTCGCATTATTGACATTGCGGCTCCTTTTGGTAAAGGTCAACGTGGATTAATTGTTGCCGCACCCAAATCAGGTAAAACCGTTATTTTGCAGAATATAGCACAATCTATTGCAGAGAATCATCCCGATGCTTACCTGATTGTATTATTAATTGATGAACGCCCTGAAGAAGTAACCGAAATGCAACGTACCGTTAAAGGTGAAGTTATTTCTTCAACCTTTGATGAACCTGCTTCTCGCCATGTACAAGTAGCTGAAATGGTTATTGAAAAAGCTAAGCGTTTAACAGAACATAAAACAGATGTCATTATCTTATTAGATTCTATCACCCGCCTAGCTCGTGCTTATAACATGGTAGTTCCTTCATCAGGTAAAATTCTAACGGGCGGGGTTGATGCCAATGCCTTACACCGTCCAAAACGCTTTTTTGGTGCGGCACGTAACATTGAAGAAGGCGGATCTCTAACTATTATTGCAACCGCATTAATAGATACTGGCTCTAAAATGGACGAAGTGATCTTTGAAGAATTCAAAGGAACAGGAAACATGGAGCTTCACCTCTCACGCTTCCTAGCTGAAAAGCGAATTTTCCCTGCCATCAATATTGAAAAATCAGGTACTCGTAAAGAAGAATTGTTAACCACTCCAGATGAGTTAAAAAATATTTGGATTTTACGTCGCTTCTTGCAAAGCATGCATAATGAAGTTGAGGCGGCTGATGCCTTAATTAATCAGCTTAAAAATACCAAAACCAATGCAGAACTTTTTACTGCGATGAAACGTTAAACTCTAAATAGCCTCTAAATCATACCGAAAAAGACAAGTACAACGCTTGACTTTTAATTTTTATCAACTACAATTCTTTTCTTTTTAAGAATTAATAAATGGACCATCATTATGCAAGCAGATATCCATCCAGCATATAACGAAGTTGTTTTCCAAGACATCTCAACTGGTGAAACCTTTTTAACTCGCTCTACCATTGAGAAAACCTCTGGTGATACCATTACTTTAGAAGGTAAAGACTACCCTCTAGTACGTATTGAGGTTTCAAGTGCGTCTCACCCTTTCTACACAGGCAAACAGTCACTTGTAGACACTGAAGGACGTGTTGAAAAGTTCCGTCAGAAGTATGCTCGCAAATAAGATTTGTTTTAAAAACAAATTGGAAGCAGCTTAAAAAAGGTCACATTATGTGGCCTTTTTTGTTTTATACCTAAATCCTCCTTTGCAATCAACATTTTCTACCTGAACTAATAATTTTTAGGTAAGATGTACCCTTTAAACACATTCAAAAACAGGTTAAATCATGGCTGAATTACAAAATGACCGCTTCCTAAAAGCTCTTTTAAAACAACCTGTTGACCGTACCCCCGTTTGGATGATGCGCCAAGCTGGTCGCTATTTACCAGAATACCGTGCAACTCGCACCAAAGCAGGTTCATTCATGGATCTTTGCAAAAATAAAGAATTAGCCTGCGAAGTCACCTTACAACCTCTTGAACGCTATCCATTAGATGCCGCTATTTTATTTTCTGACATTCTAACTATTCCTGACGCAATGGGATTGCAATTACGTTTTGCTGAGGGTGAAGGTCCTATTTTTGATAAACCTATCAAAACACAAGCTGATGTTGACCGACTATTTATTCCTGATATGGCTTCAGAACTAAGCTATGTAACAGATGCTGTTAGTACTATTAGAACTGCATTAAACGGTAGTATTCCCCTCATTGGATTCTCTGGTAGCCCTTGGACCTTAGCTACTTATATGGTTGAGGGAGGTTCTAGCAAACAATTTGGTAAGGTCAAAGGCATGATGTTTGAACAGCCCAAAATGATGCACCAAATTTTAGATATTTTAGCCGACTCAGTTATCGCTTATTTAAATGCTCAAATTGAAGCAGGGGCACAAGTCGTACAAATTTTTGATACCTGGGGAGGAATATTAACTCCACGCGACTATAAAGCCTTTTCATTAAACTATATGGAAAAAATTGTATCTGGATTAATCAAAGAACAAGAAGGTCGTAAAGTTCCCTGCATCCTTTTCACCAAAGGAGGAGGACAATGGCTTAATGCCATGGCTGATACTGGAGCAAACTGTTTAGGAATTGACTGGACCATGGACATGGCAGATGCCCGTGCACAAGTAGGAGACCGCGTCTCCCTACAAGGCAATATGGATCCAACTATTTTATATGCCTCCCCAGAGCGAGTGCGCGAAGAAGTTAAAACGGTACTTGAAAGCTTCGGAAAGGGTAATGGACATATCTTCAACTTAGGACACGGGATTCACCCAGGAATTGATCCTGAAACCGTTGATGCTTTCATTAATGCCGTGGTTGATTTTAGTCCAAAATATCACTAAAACGCTAATTTATGTTTGGAAAAGTGCAACTCTAAAAATTAGTTTAAAGATCCCCCTATATGCACTTTATAATGTCCCTACAAAAAACAACCAAACAGAAAAATATTTTTATTCCAGAAAAGTAAAATATAGAGACCTTTGCATAATCTATAAATTCAGCCTTCAATTTTAACTATTATATTTT
>CAZRMK010000033.1:0-19273 GCA_964601165.1 uncultured Piscirickettsiaceae bacterium
ACCATAAAAGGTGAAATAAATTAACAAATTTACAGAATAAAACTTGCTTAACCTCACACAGCGACGCAAAAAGCTATATAGGGGTTGCGGCAATAGACTTATTAATAGATTTTAAGACAGATATAGGGTCTTTTGCTTGTGTAATTGGGCGACCAATAACCAGATAATTTGAACCATAATTAATTGCTTCAACCGGAGTCATAATTCGTTTTTGATCATTAATATCTGCTCCTTCTGGGCGAATTCCTGGGGTGATTAAGCAAAAGTCTTTGCCTATTTCTGAGCGCAACATGGCTGACTCTTGTGCAGAACAAACAACACCATCTAATCCTGCTTGTTTTGCTAATTTAGCTAAACGTAATACATTCTCTTTAGGAGAATTTGATAGACCAATTAGTTCTAAATCTTCTGGCTCCATGCTCGTTAAAATAGTAACAGCAACTAAAATAGGTTGATGTTGACAGGACTCTACAGCTTCCTTGGCGGCTCTCATCATTTTCAGACCACCTAAGGCATGAATATTAAGCATCCAAACCCCCATATTAGCTGCTGATTGACAAGCTTTTGCAACGGTATTAGGGATGTCGTGATATTTTAAATCTAAAAAAACATCAAATTTTTGAGAAATTAATTCCTTTACGAGTTCAGGACCTCCGATAGAAAATAGTTCTTTACCTATTTTTAAACGACATAGGTTGGGACTTACTTTGCTAGCAAACTTTAATGATTCTTGGGTATTATTAAAGTCAAGAGCGATGACAACTTTAGGATCTAACATATTAATTTAACTAACTTTTTAAGTTTATGAGACCTTTGCTTGAGAGCATACAGGAAAAACAGAGATATTTTAACCATTTTTATCCCAACCATTCGTGCAAAGATTTCAGGCTATATGAACCTAAGATTTAACAATAATATTGCTACTCTCAGACTGGGGAACTTGCTTTAATTTAGAGGTATCTTTAATAAGCCTCTGATTCAGCAAGGTTACTTCTTTTTTTAGCTGTATGATTTGATCAGATTCTGTCTTTACTTTGCGGTCTACTTTTTTAAGACACCACTTTAAAGAAATTATTTTTGAAAGCATTAAGCTTGCCCCCAAAATCATCCCTAAAACCAATGAAGATGCTAATAAAATAGAAAGGGGTATTTCATAAATAGCAAAAAAAGCATCAAATACAACTACGTTAGGATTAAGAACCCCTAACACTACACCGATAATAAGCACGGTCAAAATTAGAATAATAAAAAATAGTTTAGTCATAAATTTTAAACATAAAAAAAGGATACATAGAAAAGTCTATTGTACCCTTAAACATGATTGCAAACAAATAATATAATCTAAATCTAAAAACACGAATTATGCATAACTTATTGATTCCTTAGGAAAAGAATATTTTACATATCACTTCGTGTTTGGAGATCTTCGGTATAACCTTCATTTAATAATATCAGTGGAATCTTTTGAAGCATCAACCCCTTCACGTAAAGCTTTTCCTGGTTTAAAGTGTGGTACACGCTTTTCATCCAACTCAACCTTTGCACCTGTTTTAGGGTTTCTTCCAACACGTGCTTTTCGATGATGCAGACTAAAACTGCCAAAACCTCTAATCTCGATTCGCTCACCTTGCGACAAGGAGTCAATCATAGAATCTAAAACTTGGTTAACAGCTAGCTCTACATCTTTATGAGTAAACTGAGACTGACGTCTAGCGATTAATTCAATTAATTCTGACTTGGTCATATACCATTTTTCTCCGTTTAGATTAAAACCTAAATCCTGCAAGTAATTTCATGCATATACCCACAATCACTTGCAGGATTTAGGTAAAACAGAAGGCTTTAGATACCTTCTGAGAAAAAGCTTCAATCTATATTAAAAGATACCTTCAGCAATCATTAACCTAACTTTTAAGTTCTTTTAAAAGGTCACCTAAAGTATTGGTTGAGGTTGTTGCACGTGAAGAAGCAGAATAATCTTTCATTGCATTCGCTTCTTCTTGAGCTGTTTTACCTTTAACGGATAAAGTAACAGAACGGTTTTTGCGATCCACATTCATAATTTTAGCTTCTACTTCATCACCTTCTTTCAGAACAGTTCGTGCATCACGAGTATCTTCTGCAAGCTCTGAAGCTCTAAGATAGCCTTCAACTTCTTCACCTAGATAAATGACAGCTCCTTTTTCATCAACAGAAACAACCTTGCCTTTAACGATAGAGTTTTTGCCATTTTCTGCAATGTATTGACCAAAAGGATCTTGCTCTAATTGCTTAAGACCTAAAGAAATACGCTCGCGGTCAGGATCAATAGAAAGAATAATAGTTTCTAATACATCACCTTTTTTAAACTCTCGGATAGCTTCTTCACCTGTTTGAGACCAAGAAATATCAGTCAAGTGAACTAGGCCATCAATATTTCCTTCAAGACCCAAGAAGATACCAAAGTCTGTAATCGATTTGATACTACCAGAAATTTTATCACCTTTATTATGAGTAGCTGAGAAAGCTTCCCAAGGATTAACTGTACCTTGCTTGATAGATAAGGAAATACGACGACGCTCTTGATCTACGTCTAAAATTTTAACCTTAACTTCTTGGCCTAAATGAACTACTTTAGATGGATGTATATTGCGGTTCGTCCAATCTAATTCAGAAGTATGAACTAAACCTTCAATTCCTGGCTCTATTTCAATAAAAGCACCGTAGTCAGTAATATTTGCTACTTTACCGATCACCTCTGCACCCATTGGATAGCGAGAAATCATATCTGACCATGGGTCATCAGCTAACTGCTTCATACCTAGAGATACACGGTTTTTCTCTCTATCAAACTTAAGTACTTTAACATTAACATCATCACCAACTTGAATAACTTCAGATGGATGGTTAACTCGACGCCATGCCATATCAGTAATGTGCAATAGTCCGTCAATTCCACCCAGATCAATAAAGGCTCCATAGTCAGTAAGGTTTTTAACAATTCCTTTAAGAACCACACCTTCTTCCATAGATTCAAGTAATGCTTCACGTTCTGCGGAGCTTTCTTGCTCAATAACAGCACGACGTGAAATGACTACATTATTACGTTTACGATCTAATTTAACTAATTTCGCTTCAATTTCTTTGCCTTCAAGGAAGCCAAAATCACGAATTGGACGAATATCTACCAGTGAACCAGGTAGGAAGCCACGTACGCCATCTACATCTACCGTTAAGCCGCCTTTTACTTTACCAGTAACAAAGGCTTTAATAACTTCACCTTCTTCTAGAGCAGTCTCTAAAACATCCCAAGTTTTGGCACGTTTTGCTTTTTCACGAGATAAGCGTGTTTCACCAAAACCGTCTTCTAGAGTTTCAAGACAAACTTCTACTTCGTCACCAACCGCAACTTCTAACTCGCCTTCAGGGCTTATAAACTGTGACTTAGGAATAGCAGATTCAGATTTCATTCCCGCATCAACTAAAACGGACTCTTTATCGATACCAATAACAGTACCAATAATTAATGCACCTGTCTTGAACTTATTTTCTTCTAAGGACTGCTCAAATAAATCAGCGAAAGATAATTCACTCATGGATAATTTACCAAAATGTTTAAACCGTTATTTTTTTAGATAGGGGTTTTTAAAAAATAATCGGGTCAATTAATAATAAACAAGCTTCCCAAATAGCTTGAAAAAATAAAAAATCTCACCTAAATCCTGCAAGTGCTTGCACTCTATATGTACAAGCACTTGCAGGATTTAGGTTTTATAAAAAAGGTCAATTCTAGGCTACACTAAAACCATATCTCTTAAAGATCATGCAATAACCCCACCTTTTAAAAGTTTATTCATTGCAAATTCACATACTTTTTCAATTGTTAAATCGGTAGTATCAATTACAATTGCATCTTCTGCGGGAATCAACGGGGAGACAATACGTGTCCTATCCCTTTCATCCCTTTCTAGAATATCTTTAGTTATTTTGCTAATATTAACACTAACCCCTTGAGATTTCAACTGTTTTACACGTCTTTCTGCTCTAATTTCTGCCGAAGCAGTTAAGAATAGTTTAATTTGAGCATCTGGAAACACTACTGTTCCCATATCTCGCCCATCAGCAATTAAACCGGGGGCTTGCGAGAAGTCTTGCTGACGTTTTAACAATGCTTTTCTTACCTCTGGAATAGTAGCAATCTTAGAGGCTACCGCCGCCGTCTCTTCTGTGCGTATTTGTTGTGTAATATCTTGATTTTTATAAAAAACAGCTATATCAATAAATTTAATATCTAAATTTTCAGCTAAATTTACTAGGTCTGATAAATTTGCAGTGTCGATGCTTTCTTGAGATAATGCAAAGGCTAGAGAGCGATAAATAGCCCCACTATCTAACAAATGAAAGCCTGTTTTTTTACATAAATATTGGCTCAGAGTGCCCTTGCCTACGCCACTAGGTCCATCAACAGTAATGACAGGAGTTAAATAATTCATTCCACATTCTCTACTTCTATAGTCAATCCTACTTGGTTTGCCAGCTCAATGAAAGTTGGAAAAGAGGTATTTACATTGGCACAATCTTCAATCACAACATCTGCTACCGCCGTCAAGCCAGAAATTGCCATTGCCATTGAAATACGATGGTCGTGATGACTTTGAATTTCTACAGTTTGAGGTGTTTGTTCACCTCCCTCTATAATCATACCGTCTTCTGTAGGCAAAGCATTTATACCAACTGCTTGAAGGGCATCTGCCATTACTTGAATACGATCTGATTCTTTTACTCGCAACTCTTCTGCACCAGACAACACAGTTTTCCCTGTCGCTGCCGCTGCCGCTACAAATAAGACAGGAAACTCATCAATCGCTAGAGGAACAAGTTCTTCTGGGACATGGATTCCTTTAAGCGGGGCATATTTAACATGAATGTCTGCAACTGGTTCGCCACCAACAAGCTGTTGGTTTTTTAATAAGATATCTGCTCCCATTAATTTTAATATATCAATCACACCAGTACGAGTGGGGTTAACTCCTACATGCTCAATAACCAAATCGGAACCTGGTGCAATGCACGCTGCCACTATAAAAAAAGCTGCAGAAGATATATCAGTGGGGACATCAATATCCATTGCAGTTAAAGTCCCTCCCCCTGTAATAGATATTTTAGATTGCACTGCATCTAACTTTTCAGTTGTTACAGAGTAACCAAAACCATTTAGCATACGCTCAGTATGATCACGGGTAGGTGCAGGCTCAGTGACACTGGTTGTACCTTCTGCATACATTGCCGCTAGAATAATACAAGATTTAACCTGAGCACTAGCCATTGGCAAGGTGTAGTCCATCGCTTGTAAAGATTTACCTGCCTTTAATTTAATAGGAGGCATACCTTCGTCTGCGGTTTCAATGTCGGCACCCATTTCTGTCAACGGCTGTGTGACTCGTTGCATTGGACGCTTTGACAGTGAGGCATCGCCAATCAATTCACATTCAAAGTCTTGTCCTGCTAAAATACCCGACATCAAACGCATTGCAGTACCAGAATTTCCCATATCTAAAGCATTGTCAGGCTTTTTAAGACCCTTTAAACCAACGCCATGAACAGTCACATTGCCTTTATCTGGTCCTTCAATCTGCACGCCCATATCTTGAAAGGCCTTTAAAGTGGCTAAACTATCATCACCTTCTAAAAAGCCAGCAACATGAGTCACCCCTTCTGCGATAGAGCCCAACATAATACTGCGATGCGAAACAGATTTATCTCCAGGGACTCGAATACGACCCTGAATACAACCCCCTGATTTAACTTTAAAACGAATATTTTTTGACATGTTTTTCTTCTTGAAGTTTGTTACCTAAATCCTGCAAGTGGTTGTGCATATATGGTGTAAGATATTGCTTTGTAGAGTTATTTTAATTCGAGTGGAATACTTGATTGTATTGCCGAAGAATTAAAATTTGCTATACGAATTAATAGCTTACGTCAGATGTGTGCAAGCACTTGCAGGATTTAGGTATTAAGCTCTCACTTATTAAACTCTTCCTTATTTATTATCTTTAATATGTTTATCTCTAGCTTGCTTTGCCCCATCAAATAACTTAAATAGAGCATCGCCATCTTCATTTGCAATTAAATCAGCTAATTTTGAAAGCTCAAGCTGATAATTTTGTAACCATTTCAACAGGGCTGGTTTATTATTTAAAGCGATATCTCGCCACATAGTGGCATCACTAGAAGCGATACGGGTAAAATCTTTAAAACCACCCGCTGTAAACTGAAACACATCTCCGAGCTCTTTATGTTCATGCAACATATTCACTAAAGTATAGGCTAAAAAATGTGGTAAATGGCTGGTTGCGGCTAAAACTTCATCATGATAAGCAGGAGGCATTTCAGAAACAACTGCTCCTAACCCTTGCCATAAATTTCTAACTATTTTCAATGCATTAGAGCTGGTTTCAACAGTTGGTGTTAACAAAACTCGATGCTGTTGATAAAGCCCCGCTTCTGCTGCCATAACCCCACTTTGCTCCTTACCTGCAATAGGGTGACCCGCTACAAAATTTTCTGGCAAATAACCAAATACCGACTCTACCGCTTTAATCACGCTCATTTTAGAGCTACCTACATCAGTAATAATAGTTTTTTTTGATAAATACGGTTTTATTTTTTCTAACACACTGGTCATTGCACCGAGAGGAACAGCCAATAAAATCAAATCTGCTTCTCTAACAGCCTCTTTAATATCTAGAGTATAGGAATCAATTACACCTAGTTCCACACCTTTTTGCAGATTAACTTCTCTGCTCCCGAATCCCAGAGTTGTTTTTACTAGGCCAGCCTCTTTTAATCCCTTGGAAAAAGACCCTCCAATAAGACCCACACCAATAATAGTGACTTTATTTATAATAATATCAGGCATATAGTGGCTTTAATATTGAGATCTTTGCATAATTAAAATGCAGTTTAGGGAGTGCAGAAAATAGTGTATTTTTTACCCCAAAAAAAGTAGAACAGCTAGCTATTTGATGAGTTTTTGGGTAGAAAAGGTACTGTTTTATATGTTTCATAAATTGTGCTTTAATTGTATAAAGGCCTCAGTCTTATTAAGACATCTAAAAAATGTTGAATTTCTTTATCTGATCCAATCGATACTCGTAAATGCTGTGGCATTTTATAATTGACAACAGGGCGAAGAATTACTCCTTGATCTAAAAACTTACCATTTATTTTAGCTGCTAATATTTTATTTTCAGGAAAAGCAACACAAATAAAATTCCCATAAGAAGGAATATATTCTAGCCCTAAATCTTTAAAAGCAGTTACCAACTTTGTCATGCCTTGGCAATTTATTGCTACACTTTTTTGCACAAAGCCTTGATCACGCAATGCTGCAATCGCACCAACCTGAGCAAGATGATTAACATTAAATGGCATGCGTATCTTATTGATATATTGCGTTATTTCTTTACAGCCTATCATGAACCCGACTCTCAAAGAAGCTAATCCATAAGCCTTTGAAAAAGTTCTGGAAACTAATAAGTTAGGATAAGATTCAATATAGTTTATGCCATTTGCATAATCATCATGTTCAACATATTCTATATAAGCTTCGTCCAATACCACAATAACCTCTTGAGGAACTTGGCTAATAAAATCTTCCCATTCAGATTTTAAAAATAGAGTTCCCGTTGGGTTATTAGGATTGGCAAGATAAATCAATTTAGTTTTAGGGGTGATAGCTGCTAACATCGCAGATAAATCATGCCCCCAGTTTTTAGCAGGTACTTCTATAGGAGTTGCTCCCACCACTTGTATACTAATGGGATAAACCGCAAAACCGTGTTCGGAATAAATAACTTCATCGCCCGCCCCTGCAAAAACTCTTGCCACCAATTCCAAAAGCTCATTAGAGCCATTACCGATTGAAATTTGACTACTCGAAACGTCTAAAAACTTAGCTAACTCAGCTTTAAGAGCAAAAGCACTGCCGTCTGGATAACGAGATAGGTTAGGGAGTTCATTTTGCAGAGCTTGAGGTACCTTTAAGCTTGCACCTAAAGGGTTTTCATTGGAAGCGAGTTTAGATATACGTTTTAAACCAAGTTCACGTTGCAACTCACTAATAGGTTTACCTGGAACATAAGGATTTAGCCCTTTAATTTGGGGCTGTAGTTGATTTTCAAACATTAAAGATCATCTCTCAAAATTAATCCAAAGGAGAAACAGGAAAAGAACCCAATAGCTTAAAGAATACAGATTTCTCCTTAACTTCAAGCAAAGCTTCATTTAACAGTGCATCGTCTTGATGCCCAGTAACATCAATAAAAAATATATAGTCCCATTTTTTGTCTATTGAGGGTAAAGATATAATGCGAGTCATGCTAATATTACGACTGGCAAAACCTGATAAAACCTCTAATAATGCCCCAGATTTATTTGGCATAGATAAAATCATTGCGGTTTTATCTTCACCACTGGCAGTCGTTGCTTCTGGTCCAATAACCCAAAACTTAGTGGTATTATCTTTTTGATCTTCAATATGAGTTTCTAAAACATTTAACTCATAAAGCAAAGCCGCCTGTTCAGAAGCAATTGCACCTAAAGATTGATCTTTTTTAGCCATTTTTGCGGCAAGTGCATTAGAATTAACTGGCTCTAATATTGCCCAAGGCATATTGTTTTTAAGCCAAATTTCACATTGACCCAATGCTTGTGGATGAGCGACAACTCTTTGAATTTTTTCTAACTCAGTTGATGATGCAAGCAAGCAATGGTGAATTTCTAAATCTACTTCACCATTCACCAGTAAATTGGTTGTGATTAATTCATTTTGGGTTTGTTTAACTACCCCTTCTGAAGAATTTTCAACCGGCACGATACCATAATCAGCCTCGCCCTTTTCAACCGTATGGAAAACCTCTTCAATGGTAGAAACAGCAAATGGGTGAACTGCACCACCAAATTGCTTAATTACACTCGAATGAGAATAGCTACCTTCAGGCCCTAAATAAGCCACCTTAGTTGGATGCTCTAATGCCAAACAAACTGACATAATTTCACGAAATAAACGTGCCATATCATTACTAGAAATTAAACTTGTATTTAGGCTGTTACGCTGTTTAACCGCTCTCAAAACTTGAGCTTCTCTTTCAGGACGATAAAAGACTGCATCAACCTTGCCATCTTTGGTTTTAATATCTGCTACTTTTTGGGCACAGAATGCTCTAGCAGAAATTAAAGCCTGAATTTGAGTATCAATCTCATCAATTTCGTTGCGGATTTCAAGAAGTTGAGTTTTCTCTAGTATTACTTCATCTGAATTTTGCATTTTAAAGTAACCTATTTTTAAGGAAAATCTTAACCATACTTAGCTTCAAAATTTTTTAAGAACTCAATCAAATCATCTACGCCCTCTTCAGGCATAGCATTATAAATACTAGCACGCATTCCACCGTAGCTTTTATGACCTTTTAAATTTAAAAAACCAGCCGCTTTAGATTCGCTTAAAAAAGTTGCCTCTAAATCTAGATTTTTAAACTTAAAGGTCACATTCATCCACGAACGAACAGAGGGTTCAACCTCGTTATAATATAAGTTAGATGCGTCAATAAAATCATAAAGTTTAAAAGCTTTACGTTGATTGATTACTGCCATCTTCTTAACACCACCCTGCTCCTTAACCCAATCAAAAACTAAGCTCGCTAGATACCAAGAAAAAGTGGTTGGCGTATTAAACATCGAGTCATAATTAGCATAGGTTTCCCAGTTCAATAATTTAGGAGTATCTAAACGAGCATGACCAATTAAGTCTTCTCGCACAATAACAATCGCTAAACCAGCAGGGCCAATGTTTTTTTGAGCTCCTGCATAAATTACACCGTAATCTGAGACGTTAATAGGACGCGATAAAATCGTCGATGAAAAGTCAGAGACAATAATCTTATCTGTATTATTGCCTATTTCAGGTAGTTGTTGAAATTCAACACCAGTAATAGTTTCATTCTGACAAATATGCAGATATTTAGCATCTGCACTTAACTGCCATTCGGAAGGATCAGGAATATTATTTTGTGCTTCACAAACCACATTTACATCAGCATAACGCTGCGCTTCCGTAATCGCCTTAGCCGACCAGTTTCCAGTATTAAAATAATCGACCTTATCTCCCTGTTGAGTTAAATTCATAGGAATAGCCGTAAACTGCATAGAAGCCCCACCATGGGTAAAAAGCACTTTATAATTACTCGGTATCTCCATGATTTCACGTAAAGTTTTTTCCATTCTTTGAGCAACAGACATATATTCTTTACTACGGTGACTTATTTCCATCACCGACATATCAGTTTCTTGCCAGTTTAAAAATTCAGCATGGGCTTTAAGCATCACTGCTTCTGGTAGCATAGCTGGACCAGCACTAAAATTATAAGATCTCATTTATTTTTCTTCTGTAGTTTCAGGAAGCTTTGCCTCAATCTCATTAGCGACTTCACCAGAAGACTCTAAGTCTTGTACAAGCGAATCTTCATCATCCGCAACATCAACTACAGCCAAGCCAACTACTAATTCTTTTTTACCAACATTAATCAACTTAACCCCTTGAGTATTTCTACCCACTACAGAAATTTCTGATACCCGTGTTCTAACTAGAGTTCCTTTGTTGGTAATTAACACCACTTCATGATCTGGTGTCACCGAAACAGCAGCAATAACTTTACCATTACGATCAGAGGTTTTAATAGAAATAACACCCTGTCCACCACGATTAATAGTTGAATAATCATCAACAGGTGTACACTTGCCAAAACCATTTTCAGTCGCGGTAAGAATTAAACAATCATCTGCCGCTACTTGCATGCTGATAACTGCCATATCTTCTTTTAATTTCATCCCTCGAACACCACGAGCTTGTCGCCCCATGACTCGAACATCGTTCTCATCAAAGCGAATGGCTTTACCAATGTTACTAAACAACATTATCTCTTGTTTACCATCAGTTAATGCTGTACCAATTAGTTCATCGTCATCTCTTAGGTCAACCGCAATAATACCATTAGCTCTTGGACGAGAGAAATCAGATAATGCAACCCGTTTTACAACCGAGTCCCGTGTTGCCATAAAGACAAACTTATCTTCAACAAATTCAGAAACAGGTAATACTGAAGTAATATGTTCGTTATCTTCCAGCGGTAAAACATTGACGATAGGCTTGCCTTTAGAGCCTCGGCTAGCCAAAGGTAGCTGCCAAGTTTTTTGCCAATATAACTTTCCTCTATTAGAAAAACATAGCAACATATCGTGAGTATTAGCGACAAAAATTTGCCCAATTTCATCTGCTTCTTTCATTTGAGTAGCAGACTTACCTCGACCACCGCGTTTTTGAGCACGATAATCAGAAAGGGGTTGTGTTTTAATATAACCATCTTGTGAAAGAGTAACTATTCGATCTTCTGATGCGATAAGATCTTCTGCATCTAGGTCTTGATAATTATGGTCAATTTCAGTACGGCGAGCATCACCAAAAGTCTCAACCACCTCTAATAATTCTTCACGCACAACTTCTGTTAAACGATCTGGATTACGCAAGATATATAAATAACCAGCAATTTTTTCAACTAATTCTTTATACTCGGCAATAATTTTATCTTGCTCAAGCCCTGTTAAACGATGTAATCTCATTTCAAGAATAGCTTGTGCTTGAATCGGAGATAACTTGTAAATATTACCTTCCACACCAATGCCTTCAGGAAGATTTTCTGGGCGGACATCTTTTAGATCAACGCCTTCTAGCAAGGCAACCACATTACCAACTGGCCATTGCCTGCCTAACATCCGTTCTTTAGCAACTGCTGGACTTGGAGAGGCTTTAATTAGCTCAATCATTTCATCAATATTATTTAATGCTAAAGCCAAACCTTCTAATAAATGGGCTTTTTCTCTAGCCTTACGTAACTCATAAATAGTACGACGGGTAACTACTTCGCGGCGATGCTTAATAAAAGCATTTAAAATCTCTATAAGACCAAGTAACTTTGGCTGACCATCAATAATGGCAACCATATTCATTCCAAATGCAGTTTGCATGGCAGTTTGTTTATAGAGCTTATTAATAATAACCTCTGGAACTTCATTACGACGCAATTCAATGACAATACGCATCCCATCTTTATCAGATTCATCACGTAGTGCGGTAATACCTTCAATTTTTTTATCTTTAACAAGTTCAGCGATACGCTCAATCAATCGAGCTTTATTCACTTGATAAGGGATTTCATTGACAATAATGGCATTTTTACCCGACTTATCGGTTTCTATTGCGGTTCTAGCCCGCATTTTAACTCGCCCACGCCCAGTTTCATAAGCCTCACGCACCCCTTTATTACCATTAATTATGCCGTAGGTAGGAAAGTCAGGCCCAGGTAAATACTCCATTAGCTCTGGTACAGATAAATCAGGATTATCAATTAATGCCAGACAAGCACTAACGGTTTCATTTAAATTATGAGGGGGGATATTAGTTGCCATACCAACGGCAATCCCTGAAGAGCCATTTACTAATAAATTAGGAATTCTAGTGGGAAGGACATTAGGTTCATGCTCGGACTCATCGTAGTTAGGAGTAAAATCTACCGTTTCTTTATCTAAATCGGCAAGTAATTCATGAGCAATTTTTGACATTCGCACTTCGGTATAACGCATGGCAGCAGGAGAATCCCCATCAACTGACCCGAAATTTCCTTGCCCATCAACCAGCATATAACGCAGTGAAAAAGGTTGTGCCATACGAACAATAGTGTCGTAAACTGCGGTATCACCATGTGGGTGATACTTACCAATCACATCTCCAACAATACGAGCAGATTTTTTATAGGGCTTATTCCAGCTATTGCCTAATTCACTCATAGCGAACAATACCCGCCGATGCACAGGCTTTAGCCCATCTCTAACATCAGGTAAAGCTCGACCAATGATTACACTCATGGCATAACTTAAATAAGATTGTTTCATCTCTTCTTCAAGAGAAATGGGAATAATTTCGCGGGCAAAATCTGACATAGAGAAGCATTCTTTTAATTTGAATAATCTCGGCATTATACCTAATAACAGGCTTCTTAGTTTAAGTTCTTAATAACTTGCTTTAAGATGCAGGATTTAGGTAATATTTCTAGAGTTTGATTCAGCATCAAGGAAATCTACAATGCCAATAAGAGATTGGAATTTTGCCATACAGTATTTATTATTTTGCATAAAAAAGAATCGTTTACACAATTTTATTTATAGTCTCTAGCAGATAAGACTGTTACCTAAATGTTCAATTAAGCGTTCAACTAAGGTAATCTTGAAATTTTTTTAGCTCTTCACGCATTAAGCTCAATTTAGATAATACAGAACTTTTATCCTCAAATACTACAACATCAACAAGAATTTTTCCTTTTGCCAACCTCGCCTTTGCTCCAGATATTGTAAAACCTTGGTTTTGTAACAGAGATTTTATTTCATGCAGTAGCTCTAAATCTGATTTTTGGTAATATCTTCTACCGCTACGCTTACTTGGTTCAAGTTGAGGAAACACCTTCTCCCAGTAACGTAATACATGAGGCTTTAGAGCACAAATCTCACTCACTTCACCGATGGTAAAATACTTTTTATCGGGAAAGTAAATTTCTAACTGTAGTACAGGAGTGATTGATTTTATAGTTTTAAGTTTCGCCATAATTATCTATTCTAGCACGTAATTTTTGACCAGATTTAAAGGTAACAACTCTGCGAGCAGAAATAGGAACATCCTCTCCTGTTCTAGGGTTTCTACCTGGACGAGAAGCCTTATCCCTTAATTCAAAATTGCCAAACCCTGATAATTTAATTTGCTCACCCTTAGTTAAAACACTTCCCATTTCACTAAAAAACTGCTCAACAATTTCTTTTGATTCTCTTTTATTAAAACCAAAAGTGTCTGATAAATTTTGAGAAATGCCTGCTTTTGTTAGTGCCATAATGAGTTCCTTTTACTGTTCAAGTCTTATTAAGTTACCACTTTTTGCTTTAACATAATAATTTTTGGGAGCTATTTAAAGAGTCTATAATTAATCAACCACCCTCCATTTTCAACTACTTAGTAAGTAATTACAACCCAAACCCCTAAATAAAAACAAAAATATTACACAACCTATTGATTTAACATTAAAATAAAAAACCTCTTCCAGACCTAAGACTTTGTATATAGATATTTCGGTACAATTATCTCAAAGTAGCAAAAACTTTTTCTGCTGCGAGATTAATCACTTTTTTAACTAAAGACTCTACTTCTTCATCTTGTAATGTTCTATCAAGATGTTGAATTCTTAAGTTTAATGCAATGCTTTTTTGATGCTCTTCTATCCCTTGACCACGGTAAATATCAAACAATTCAACTGATTGTAAAATATCTGATTCGACGCTATTAATAGCATCTAACAAGGACTGAACCAATAAATCTTTATTAACAACAAACGCTAAATCACGCTGTACTTCAGGAAATTTTGATAGTTTTTCAGCAGCTGGAACAGCCATTTTAGACAAGGCATCCAGCCTAATTTCAAATAAAAACACCTTACCTGAAACCCCCATCATTTTAGTATGATTAGGATGCAATTGCCCCATAAAACCAATGGTTTGGTCGTTTAAAGTGATCGCCGCTGACTGTCCTGGATGAAAAATGGTATATTCATGGGCTTCAAAACGTACTTCTCCCTTAATATGGTTCATTGCTAGCAAGGTTTCAACATCACCTTTTAAATCAAAAAAGTCCATGTTTCTATTTTCTTCCACCGCCCAGCTAGCTGGATACTTAGCACCCACAATAGCTCCGCCAATAGCAGGAAGTTGTTTTAAATCATCATCAAGCTGAATAAAAGTTAAACCTGATTCAAAGATTTTAATCCGATTTTGCTGGCGATTTTGATTATAAGCAATAGAATTAAGCAGACCTGAGAACAACGTGGTTCTCATTGCCTTCATATCATCAGAAATAGGGTTTTTAAGCACTACGTATGGCAGTTCAGGAACTAATTTTTTTTGCTTTAACTCTTCTACAAAGCTGTAAGTAACCACCTCTTGATAACCACGCTGCACCAGAGCTTGCTTTAAAGCATAAAGCTCTTGTTCTGATTCTGGCAATTTCGGTAAACGCACTGGAGCTTCAATTTGAACTTCTGGAAGATTATTATAACCATAAATTCGTCCAACCTCTTCAATCAAGTCTGCTTCAATTTCCATATCAAAGCGATAGCTAGGAGCGGTCATTGCCCAACCATCTGAATTTTCTGTTACCACAAAACCAAGGCGATTAAAAATACCTGCTATCTCTTGAGCCGAAACCTCTGTTCCTAGAAGTTTAACAATGCGTTCTGGACGCAATTGAATGGTAGCTGGAACAGGTATATTATCTGTAGAAACCTCTGCAACAACTGCAGAAACTTGTCCGCCTGCAATTTCAGTAAACAAAGATAAGGCTCTTTCTAAGGCTCTTTCAGGTAGCAGAGGATCAACTCCGCGTTCAAACCTATGTGATGATTCCGTATGCAAGCCATAAGCTCGAGCCTTGCCAACAATACTTAACGGAGTAAAATGTGCGCATTCAAAGAAAATTTGGGTGGTGGTATCTGAAACAGCAGTAGTTAAACCTCCCATAATTCCTGCCAGAGCAATAACGCCAGAATCGTCTGCAATCACCAAAGATCCTGATTTTAAAACCAGCTCTTTCTCATCTAGCGTCGTAAAGATTTCCCCACCACCAGCCTGACATACTTTTATAGCACCAGACAACTTATCTAAATCAAAAGCGTGCATAGGTTGACCTAGTTCAAGAAGAGCATAATTAGTCACATCCACAATTAAGCTCTTAGGGGATAATCCGGCACGTTCAATACGCTGAGACATCCATTGTGGAGTGGTGGCCTTCAGGTTAAAGTCACTCACAATACAGCCCAAATATTTAGGACAAGCAACCTTATCCTCAACAATAACAGACTGTGAACAATCTCCTGATTTTTTAACACTCACCGCCTTGTAAGGCGGTTGCCAAGCTACATTTCCCATGGCTGCCGCATCACGAGCAATGCCTTCTATGCTCAAGCAATCTGCTCGATTAGGAGTTAAATCAACATCAATTATATTGTCATTTAAATTGAGATATTCTCTAATATCTACACCAACCGGAGCGTCTTGCTCTAAAAGATATAAACCATCAACTCCATCATCAGCCAAACCTATTTCTATTGCCCCGCATAACATTCCATGAGAAGGAACTCCACGCAATTTAGCAGGTTGAATTTTAAAATTCCCAGGTAAAATAGCCCCGACCTTTGCACAACAAACCTTCACGCCAACAGCAACATTTTTGGCTCCACAGACAATTTGAACAGGTTCGGCTTCATTAATGTCAACCTGAGTAACCTTTAACTTATCTGCATCTGGATGTTTTTCAACCGATAAGACCTTTCCTACTACAACCTGAATAAAATGCGGTACCACCGGTGCGACTTCATCTACTTCCAATCCTGCTAAGCTAAGCTCTTCTGCTAAGGTATTAGAATCCCAATTTGGATTCGTCCATTCTCTAAACCAATTTTCACTAAATTTCATGTTATTTAAACTGCCTTAAAAAGCGTAAATCATTTTCAAAAAAGTGCCGTAGATCAGTTACTCCGTAGCGTAACATTGCTAAACGCTCAACCCCTAAACCAAAAGCTAGTCCCGTATACTTTTCAGAGTCAACCTCTACATTTTTCAATACATTAGGGTGCACCATTCCACAACCTAATACTTCAATCCAACGACCATCACCAAACAGATCGGTTGCGATGTCGACTTCGGCGGAAGGTTCAGTAAAGGGGAAATAAGACGGTCTAAAACGCACCTTAAGATTATCGTCTTCAAAAAACTGCCTTAAAAACTCAATAATCAAGGTTCTAAGCTGTGCAAAACTGGCATTTTCTTCTAAGATTAGCCCTTCAACCTGATGAAACATTGGGGTATGGGTTTGATCAGAATCACAACGATAAACTCTACCAGGAGCAATAATTCTCATAGGTCCATCACGGTTTTCCATAGTGCGAATCTGCACTCCTGAAGTATGAGTTCTTAATACCGTGGTTTCATCAAAATAAAAAGTATCATGCATGGCTCGTGCAGGGTGAGTTTCGGGGATATTTAAGGCTTCAAAGTTGTACCAATCATCTTCCACTTCTGGACCTGTTTCTACATCAAATCCTGCACGAGCAAAAATACTTTCAATTCGGCGTAAAGTACGGGTAACAGGGTGCAATCCGCCTATATCCAAATCACGACCCGGCAGAGTAATATCAATAGTTTCTTCCGATAAAACTTTAGCTAATGCTATATCATCCAAATGTTTTTTCTTCGTTGCCAGCAAAGATTGCACACTTTGTTTTGCTTCATTGATTAACAGCCCTACTTTTGGACGTTCTTCATTTGAAAGCTTACCTAAGGTTTTCATCAAGGCAGTTAATTCACCTTTCTTACCTAAGTATTGGATACGAATTTCATCTAAACTTGCTAATTCAGTGACAGCATTAATAAGCATTTCTGCTTGAGAAACAATGTCTTGCAATTGTTGTTGCATGATCAAATAGACCTTTAAATAATTAAATTTTTACGTTTAAAATTAGTGACTTAATAACCTATGAGTTCTGGGTAACTTATCAAAAACTCGTGGGAACTAGGCATAAGTCCATAATTTTAAAAATAAAAAAGGGAACCTTAGCTCCCCTTTATAGATAAGTTCTCTCTAGGAACTTACACCTAAATCCTGTAAGTGCTTGCACACATATAGCACAACCACTTGCAGGATTTAGGTTACAAATTTGGGATTTATTAAGTGCTTCCTTATGTAAGCTTTTGCAAGCCTTTTTCTATTGCTTCTATAGTTTTTATTTGTAGTCGCGATTCACTTTCGTGGAATATTTTAAGCTTATTCATGCCTTTAAACAAGCTCTTTAAAGAACCCTACTACAAAAAGTTTCGCTAAGTGGTTGTAGTAGAATATCATTATCAATGATAACCTATACTCCATCGTTGCATCTCCATATACTAGAAGAACACTCTTACCTAAATCCTGCAAGTGATTGTGCATATAGAGTGCAAGATATTTATTTCTAACGTGATTTTAAATTTAAGCGTAATCCTTATTGTGATTGCCGAAAATTTAAAATTGCGTTAGGAATCAATAGCTTGTGCTATATATATGCAAGCACTTGCAGGATTTAGGTCTTAGTAAAAATTGGCGTCCTTTTTGTCTATTACCTGATGTTAAGGGTAATAGCTTGGTGAAAGATGTTGGTATAATGGCGAACATGAAATTAAATAAAGTTTTAAAAGACCAAGGTATAGTTTATTCAATAGAGCGTACTAACTGGGATAATGCAAAGCATGATGCGATTATTCACGGTGGTATAGATGATGTTAAATCACATGTAAACTATGAAAAAGCCAAAGCAGGAAGCTATACTGATGCGGTTTTATTAAGTGCTAGCTTTTTAAATGCTAGCGATATAACCAAAAGATATGACAGCCCTATTTTATTACCGATAATAGCAGAAGAAAAACAGGGTAAAAACGCTATTCCTTTGGGAATGGCTAAAGTTTTGCAAAAAGCAACTGGCTGTCAAGTATCTAATGCGATTGTACAGAATAATAAAGCGGGTCATACTGGTGCTAATGGTTGGCATAGAATAGCCAATCATGCAACCTTTGAGGGTAGTATTGTACAGGGTGGAGAGAGTATTTAATTCTTGACGACTTTATCGGCATGGGCGGTACTTTAGCGAGCTTAAAGTCATTTATTGAAAACGCAGGTGGTACGATTGTTGGTTATGAGATTTTGACTGGTAAACCACAATCAACTAAACTATATTTGAGAAAAGAAACTTTAAAAGATTTAAGGGTCAAACATGGACAATTTGAAAAAGAATTCAAGCAACTCATCGACTATGACTTCTCTGGAATTAGCGAAGCAGAGGCAGGGTATTTACTCAGGGCTAAATCTATTGAGCGAATCAGAAACCAACTCACTAAAGAAGTTCTTAAAAGAGACGGTCGATCAAATGAATAAAGAGAATGGCGTTAAGCCTTTCGGTACTCGATAAGAAATTAAAAAGGGTTACACTCTAGTATGGCGGTGAACATGCGTTTTCTTGCTCTACTATCTAAGCCGCCTGTGTGGCGGTGAACTCATCATTGGAAAAAGGTAGTGTAAAGTTTGTTCTGTAAATTCAGATTTGTAATTTTTAGTGAA
>CAZRMK010000034.1:0-19219 GCA_964601165.1 uncultured Piscirickettsiaceae bacterium
GAAACTAACTCACTAAAGAAGTTCTTAAAAGAGACGGTAGACCAAATGAATAAAGAAAATGGCGTTAAATCTTTAGGATCTTAGGAGAAAAATAATGGCAACAAAACACGATACTTGTATCAAATTAAGATTACCTTAGAAGGCTTAAAGCCACCAATATGGAGACGCTTACAGGTACACAGTAATATTAAAGCGTTATGAAAACCTTATTGAAATAATCAAAGATCCTACACATGAAGAGCATAAAGCAATGCTCGAATGGCTTGGAGGTGAATTTGATCCAGAATATTTTAGCCTAGTACCTAAATCCTGCAAATGCTTGCAGGATTTAGGTCACACAAAACTCTTGGAGTATTCATCATGTCGCAAGCATCTTCAGATATCGCCTTAATTGGCTTAGCCGTTATGGGACAAAATTTAGTTTTAAATATGGCCGATCACGGCTATCAAGTATCTGTTTATAATCGTTCAACAGATAAAACTGATATATTTTTAGCCGGAGAAGCGGGTGAAAAATCAATTATTGGATATTCTTCGTTAACAGAGTTGGTTGACTCCTTAAAATCACCTAGAAAAATTATGTTAATGGTTCGGGCAGGAGAAGTAGTTGATCAATTTATTGAGCTATTAGTACCTTTACTAGACCAAGGTGACATTATTATTGATGGTGGTAACTCTCTGTATACTGATTCTACTCGTAGAACCCTTGAGCTTGCTAAAAAAGGGATTAATTTTATTGGAACAGGTGTATCTGGAGGTGAAGAGGGCGCTAGAACAGGCCCTTCTATTATGCCCGGAGGAAATATTGAGGCATGGGAGGAAGTAAAACCTATTTTTCAAGCTATTTCTGCCAAGTCAGATTCACAGCCTTGTTGTGACTGGGTAGGAGCAGAGGGAGCAGGGCATTATGTAAAAATGGTGCATAATGGTATTGAATATGGTGATATGCAATTAATTGCTGAATCTTATCAGATAATGCGAGAAGGGTTGGGCATGAGTGTTGATGATTGTCAAACTGCCTTTTCTGAGTGGAATAAAGGTGTACTAGACTCTTATCTTATTGAGATCACCGCTCATATCTTAAGCTTTAAAGATTCTGATGGAGAGCCTCTAGTAGATAAAATTTTAGATACCGCAGGGCAAAAAGGTACGGGGAAGTGGACAGGAATAAGCTCCCTTGAGCTAGGTATTCCGCTTACATTAATTACTGAATCAGTTTATGCTCGATGCTTATCTGCTCTTAAAGATGAGCGAGTTAAAGCGGCTAAAATTTATCCTAGAACAGCTGTAATATCTAAGGTTTCACCGCAAGATAAAGAGCAAACTTTAGCAGCTATTCACGATGCGCTTTATGCTGCTAAAATTATCTCATATACTCAAGGTTATATGCTTATGGCACAGGCAGCTAAAGAGTTTAACTGGAATTTAAATTACGGCGGTATTGCATTAATGTGGCGGGGAGGTTGTATTATTCGCAGTGCTTTTTTAGCAGAAATTAAAGCCGCTTATGATACTGACCCTAAACTGGTTAATCTATTGCAGGCAAGTTTTTTTGAAAAAGCCATTAAATCTACTGAATCTAATTGGCGTAAAACTATTATTTTTGCGATACAACAACAAATTCCAACCCCCGCTTTAAGCTCTGCTTTAGCTTTTTTTGACGGCTATCGTAGTAAAACAACATCGGCTAATATATTACAAGCCCAGCGTGATTATTTTGGCGCTCATACCTACGAGCGTATTGATGCTCCTCGTGGCGAGTACTTTCACACTGATTGGATTAGCTCTGGTGGCAAGATATCTTCGACCACTTATGAGGTTTGATTATGTCTAGAACCTTATCACAACCTTGCACTTTTGTCGTTTTTGGGGCTACAGGTAATCTCTCTTTAACCAAATTAATGCCAGCATTTTATCATTTAGAAGAAATGGAACGGCTACATGATAATGTTAAAATTTTAGCTATTGGTCGCCGTAACTGGACAAGGTCAGATTGGTTGAAAGTGGTACAAGAATCGGTAATTCCTAAGGCACGAGGAGGAATAAATAATGATGCCTTAAATCGTTTTATCACTAGGATTGAATATTTTAAAATGGATGTTACACAAGGTGAATCTTATGAGGCAATGAGAAATCTTATCTGTAGATCAGAGTGGTCTTCTAATATTATTTTTTACCTATCCTTGGCTCCAGATCAGTTTTCAGGGGTAGTAAAGAATTTATCCGATGTTTCTCTATTAAGCGAAAAACGTGGTTGGCGGCGGGTGGTATTAGAAAAACCTTTTGGCTATGATACAGACAGTGCAAAATCTTTACAGCGTCAACTTAATAAGTATCTTGCTGAAAAACAAACTTACCGAATTGATCATTATCTTGGTAAAGGCATGGTACAAAATATTATGGTTTTCAGGTTTGCTAATGTATTAATGGAACCCTTATGGAATCACAATTATATTGATTATATTCAAATCACTCACGCAGAAGATAAACCTATAGGAACACGAGCGGGGTATTATGATACCAGCGGGGCGATGCGTGATATGATTCAATCTCATTTATTACAGTTGTTAGCTCTAGTCACAATGGAGCCTCCTGCTTCAATGGAAGCTGAAGATTTACGTGATGAAAAAGTTAAATTATTGAAATCAATTCGCCCGATAGCTAAAAAAAATCTTAAATCACATGCTTATCGAGCACAATATTCTTCTGGAATAGTCAATAAAAAAGAAGTGCCTGCTTACCTAGATGAAGAGGGAGTTGCACCAGACAGCGTAACAGAAACCTATGCTGCCTTAAAATTATATATCGATAATTGGCGTTGGGCAGGAGTACCTATTTACATTCAAACAGGTAAAAATATGGCTACCAGTAAAACCTTGGTAGAAATTAGCTTTAAACAGCCTCCTAAACAATTTTTTAGAGATTCACAAGTTAAAAAAATTGAATCTAACTCGATTGTCTTTGGAATTCAGCCAAATGAAACCATTAAAATTGAAATGACTGCAAAACAACCTGGGTTAGAAATTAATACCCAACAAATTAGCTTAGATGCCTCTATGAGAAAAGCAGGAGAGATATCTAACGATGCCTACGAAGAGCTTTTATTAGATGTTATAAAAGGGGATAGATCACTTTTCTTACGTTATGACGAAGTGAAAATGGCTTGGAAAATTGTTGATCCAATTATTGAAGCTTGGAGCATGGATAGTAGTTATATTGATACCTACCCATCAGGTAGTTGGGGGCCAAAAGGATCAAGTAAGCTCTTTGAAAATCCAGAGCAATGCTGGAGAAATCATATTCATCTGAGGTGTAAAGAATGAGTAAATTACAAATCCCTAACAATTGGCAAATATTTAATTCTGCCGAAGAAGTTGCTCAGGAAGCGGTTAAATTAATTTCTAAAACCGCAAAGCAAGCCATTGAAGAACGAGGAGAATTTCATCTAGTGACTGCTGGTGGAACAACGCCGATGCATTGTTATCGGTTACTTTCTGAAATAAATAACTCGCAACATGATTTAAACTGGAATAAGTGGCATATTTACATGGGAGATGAGCGTTGCTTGGATGTTAATCACAAGGAAAGAAATAGTTTTTCATTAAATCAGAGCTGGTTAAAAGCAAGCTCAATCCCTCCAAAAAATATTCACTTTATGCCGACAGAAAAAGGTGCAGAGTTTGCTAAAAATATCTATAAGAAGATTGTTCAACCTATTGAATTATTTGATATTGTCATGCTAGGGATGGGAGAAGATGGTCACACAGCTAGTCTTTTCCCTAATCACGATTATCCAGAGGATGAATCAGTTATAACAGAATTAAATTCTCCTAAAATGCCTTCTGAAAGAGTAAGTTTATCTTATCAACGCTTATCACAAAGCCGAATGGTCTTAAAGATCATTACGGGGGCAAATAAACAATCTGCTATTAAACAATGGTTAGCTAAAAAAGAATTGCCAATTACAAAAGCAGAAGCCTTAGCACCTTTGGGGATAACTAAAGTATTGTTAGATAAGTTAGCTATTCCTGAAAAACAGCTTTAATTTCAACTAGTTTTAGAAACATCCATTTGTTTTATCTTATAACAATGTTCGCATAATGTATATTATGTTAAATTGGTGTAATAATAAATCCTCCACCATTCTTCTTCTAAATCCTACCTTTTTGATGGTTTGATTTAGTCTTTCTAGCATATTTGAAGTTCTACCAATCTAAACCAAATACTGTAATGGTCACAAGTAAAACTGTAAGGTTTCTAAGGTTCTTTACTTACTTTAAAGCCTGTTAAACACTGGTTTTCCCATTGTTTAATCTGTTCAGCATAGAAACCTTTTTCTCGGCAATATTCACTGAGACTTGCAGGATTTAGGTACCACTCAAAACCTCTAACTAGTTTTGTCAGACGGAATTACATCTACATCACTGTGCTCTAGCACTTTCTCTGCTTTTTCATCTACTAATTTTTCAACATTTCTAAGTTTTCTTTCCATAACATTAGTTCTTGTTGTACGCAAATTCTCCAGCGTGGTTGATGCGTTATTAAGTTGTTTTTGTACTTTATCAAAAACTCCTGCAAAGGTTTCGAACTCAGACTTAACAGATTTTAAAACGTCCCATACTTCACTACTACGCTTTTGAACAGCAAGCGTTCTAAACCCCATTTGTAGGCTGCTTAAAAATGCCGACAAGGTAGTTGGGCCTGTAACGGTTATTTTATATTTATGCTGTAAGGTTTCAAATAACCGTGGGTGTCTTAATACTTCTGCATAGATACCTTCTACAGGTAAAAACATAATTGCAAAATCAGTAGTATGTGGTGGATCAATATACTTTTCACTGATGGTTTTAGCAAAGACCTCAATGGCTTTAAGCAATGCTTTTTGTGATGCCTCTATTTGAGATGATTCTCCAGTTTCAAAAGCATCAAGCAAACGATTATAGTCTTCCATAGGGAACTTTGAGTCGACAGGAATCCATACCTCTTTATTTTCTTTATTTCCAGGTAGTTTGATGGCAAATTCAACATTTGCCTGACTGCCTTTTTTTGTAGCAACATTTTTAGCATATTGATCGGGTGAAAGAATTTGTTCTAAAATAGCTTCTAATTGATATTCTCCAAGCGTCCCTCTGGTTCTAACATTAGATAAAACCTTTTTAAGATCACCGACACCCGTTGCAATAGCTTGCATGTCGCCTAAGCCTTTATTAACCAGTTCTAACCTGTCGCTAACTTGTTTAAAAGACTCTCCTAAGCGTTTTTCTAGTGTTGTTTGTAGCTTTTCATCAACAATTATCCGCATTTCACCCAATTGCTTATTATTATCTTCTCGAATAAATTTTAATTGTTTTTCAATCGCCTCCTCAATACTTTTAATATTCTGTGAGAATTTATCTTCAAATGAAAATAAAGATTTAGTTAACTCTCCTCGGCTCTCTTTGGTTTCATCTGCAACTTGCTTGTTAAAAACTAATTGGCTTTCTCTTTGATCATTAAGTTTTTGATAAAGAAGGGTATTGGTTTTGTCGTTACTTTCGGTGAGTTTTTTTTCAAAAATACTAATAGATTCAGATAACTCTCTTCTATTTTTTTCAGAAATATCATTTAACTCTATTCGGTTTCGTTGCAATTCATTTTTTATTCTATCTTCAAACTCACTCAGTTGAGGCTTGACATCAACCTTAACTTGTTTTTTTAGTAGTAACACAATGTTAATAACTGCCAAGGCTATTAATACTATTAATGCAATCAGTAATATTTCAGTCATTGAATAAATTCTCTTAATTGAATAGCTATCTTGTTGCGATAACGAAAGGGCATTTTCTGGTTTATCATTATCGCAAAAGGATAATATTCTGCTTCATTTTTAATATAGCCAGCTAAAGTACTCACTCCTATTAAAGTTCCAGATTTAGCAAATATATTTTTTTCAATTTCTGGCAATAAGTGTTTCCAAGGTTTAAAAGCTTCCAATAAACCAACTAATTGCCTTGCTGTTAATTTATTTTCTCTGGATAACCCAGCCCCCTCTTCTAAGAAAGCATCTTCCCAACCCAACAGATAAGATAGTTGCTGCCGATAAAGTTGAGAAACTTTCGCAGAAGATGCAGGCACCCCTATTATTTCTGCACTTAAATTTAAGGCTAACTGATTAGCGATAAAATTAGTAGAATACCGCATCATAGGATAAATCATTTCTGCAAGATTTTTAGAATTATAGTGGCGATAAAGTAAACTGGAATCATCCCTAACAGCTTGCCAAACAACCTCTTTTCCCACCTCTAAACCCTGCTTTTGCAAGAATATTCGCAATAATTCTGCGAAATTTTGCTCTCCTGTTCTAACATTTAAACCTGTGTTAACCCTTAATTTTTGATTGCTTAAATTTTCGCCAAACGAAGATGCGGTAGGAGTTAAAGGGGTTTGTAATTCAGCAGATTGAATTGTTCCGCTATTATTTTTAATAAAAACAGTATTAAAATTGGCGGCTAAGGCGGAAGGAATCGCATCATAAGGATTATTGCTTCGACCCGTTCCAGGAAGTTTTAAATCTTTGATATAATGAGAGGTATCTAGCTTAATATTAGATATTTTTGTAATGCCTCTAGAGGCTAAAATCGAGGATATATTTTTCGATAAGAGTTTAATCTCTTCGGAAACTAAAAAAGGGTCTCCATAACCCTTGATGACTAAAGTAGGCTTCCCTTCTAACCTTTCTAACCCCTCTAAATAAAACTCGGTTTTAAAATGATGGTTTTCACCCCAATGAGTAAGAGCAAGAAAAGCGGTTGCTAATTTAGTAGTTGAAGCAGGAACTAAAAATCTGTCGGCATCTTTTTGAGCTAGAACAATTCCTTGCTCTGTTTTGATAAGTAAACTGGTATATTGAGATTTAATAAAGACTGGGTCTAAAAAAGATAACGAGGATTCGGCTTGTATTTGAGTATTGAGTGACCACAAACTTAATATTAAAAAAATTGCTACTACATTTTTTTTAAAGGGTCTAGTGAAAACATTACTGCTTGAAACTTTTGAAAAAGATGGCATCAAAAACTTCACCCCTAAGTTACACCTAAATCCTGCAAGTTCTTGCAGGATTTAGGTTGCAAACATATGATCTACATCAACTAAAATAATCACATTATCATGAAAATGAGCAATTGCTTGAATATAATTGGAAGAGTTTTCTTTTGTGGTAGAAATTGGTTCAAATTGTTTCTCTGGAATATCTTTCACTTCCTGGACACTATCAACCATCATACCAACAGAATAATCATCACCCAGCTCAACAATAATAATCCGCGAGAGATCGTCATGTTCTTTAGAATCCATGCCATAGGTTAATCGAGCATCTACCACACTCACAATAACACCCCTAACGTTAATAACCCCTAAAACATTATAAGCAGACCCTTCTACCACGCGAATATCACCAACACGTAATACTTCTCTTATTTTCTTAACATTAATGCCAAAAATTTCATCATTTAATTGAAATAAAACACAACGAATACTAGGACCAGCATATTTCTCTTTCTCTTCAAGAGCAAGAATTGCTGAATCTGGTGATAAATTTTGGTCATTCATAATTGTTTCCACTATTAATACCTAAATCCTGCAAGTGCCTGCAAGTGTTTAAGTAATACCCTTAAAACCTTTCAATCACACCCGGCAAATCTAAAATTAGAGCAATATTGCCATTTCCGGTAATTGTCGCCCCTGCATAACCACTAATATCTTTCATCATTGCTCCTAAGGGTTTAATAACGACTTCCTCTTGCCCGTTTACTTGGTCAACTACCATGCCAACTTTCTGGTTACCAATAGCAACAATAATAACTTTATCTCCCTTATGATCCTGTTTCATTACATGAGGTATGAGCCAGTCTGACAAAAAATAAAGAGGAATACTCTTCTCTCTTAAGCGAACCATTTTTTGCCCGTCAATATTATTAATTTTTTCAGGATTATAATCAAAAATTTCTTGCACACTGGTTAAAGGTATCGCATAACTATCTTGTTCGAACGATACCATTAACGTAGGTAAAATAGCTAAAGTTAAAGGTACTTTAATGACAATCTTCGTACCCTCTCCCACCACAGATTCAATATCAACACTACCATTTAACTTAGTGATCATACTGTTAACTACATCCATTCCCACGCCACGACCAGAAACATCACTGACTACTTCTGCGGTTGAAAAACCAGCTGACATAATTAGCTGAAAAGCAGATTTATCATCTAATTGGCTGGCAGAGATTTCATCCATCATCCCCTTTTCAACTGCTTTACTACGTAAAACATCAGCATCCATTCCTTTACCGTCATCAGTAATCGACAGTAAAATATGATCTCCTTCCTGCTTGGCAGCTAAAACAACCGTGCCTTTTCTTGGCTTGCCAGCGGCTTCACGAACATCAGGCATTTCAATACCATGATCGACTGAATTTCTAACTAAATGCACTAAAGGATCGGCCAAGGCTTCAACTAGATTTTTATCTAGATCGGTATCTTCTCCTTGCAATTCTAATTCAATTTCTTTGCCCAGCTTACGGGCTAAATCACGAACCACACGAGGAAAACGACCAAATACTTTTTTAACGGGTTGCATTCGGGTTTTCATAACCGAAGCTTGTAAATCAGTGGTTACATGGTCTAAATTCCCCACGGCATTAACTAAATCTTCACTAGAGTCATCACCAGAACTTAAAGTAATTAAGCGATTTCTAACTAATACCAGTTCTCCTACTAGGTTCATAATTTCATCTAAACGGCGAGTATCTACACGAACAGTTAGTTCTGCAGTACTAGCTACTGGCTTTCCAACATTATTAGGTTTACTAGTGGTCTGCTTACTATCGACCTGTTTAGGTGAAGGGGGAGTTTTAATAACGATAGCTGGCTCAGGTTCAGGTTCAATTTCAGGATCTAACTCATCTCTTTGGATTAAAAGAGCTTCAAATTTTTCATCCGTCATATCTCCATCAGGATCGGCATCCTCAAATAGAGTCAACCCTGAAGTTGTCGGGCTGGGTTCGTCTAGTGAATCTCGTTGATTTAACAGGGCTTCAAATTCTTCGTCCGTCATATCTCCATCAAGATCTACATCATCACTTAAAGATAATTGTGAGTTAGATGAATTTTCATTAGTAGCAACTGTTTTAGAATTTCCTCCAACGGTAATTACATCCAGCTCATCAAGCAAGTCTTTATCAACCTCTGCTAACTCTCTTGCACCGCCATTAAGATCATCAATAAAATCACTAATAATATCAAAGGCGCGAATAATCGCATCTGCTGTTACCGCATCATAAGCAACAACACCTGCTCTAATTTTATCAAAAATGTTTTCAGCTCTATGGCAAATTTCTATTAAAGAAGTTAACCCTAAAAATCCTGCACCACCTTTAATGGTATGAAACCCTCGGAACACAGCATTTAATAAATCTTTATCCGTTGGAGATTGCTCTAAATCACTTAGCTGTTCGCCTAGTCCCTCAACAAGTTCTGTTGCCTCAACTAAAAAATCGACTAAAATTTCCTCATCCACAGCGACATTCCCTTTAATCTATTTCAATAACTATTTTAAAAAGCAATGACTGTGCCACTAACACATATGCCATCTAAAAATTAAGTCATTAAAATATATCTAAATCAAATACCAAGATCCCCTAATAAATCATCAATATCAGATTGAGAGGTAATTGAATCTTTTTGAGAAGACCTAGTTACATTAGGGCCTATACCTTGCATTTCTGCATTATTCTTATCCATATCTGAAAGAGGTCTATTGGGAATTTTGTCATAATTGATGCCTGATTTCTCAATCAAATCGATTAATGATACTTCTAAATTAGCTACTAAAAATATAACGCGATTTAAAACTTGTCCAGTTAGATCTTGAAATGATTGTGACATCATTATTGCTGTTAGTTGCGATTTAATATCAGCAATTTCTTGAGATACTAAGTTATTATTTCCGAGCTTATCCTGCATATTTTCTAATAAAGCAATGGCATTTTCTGATGCGGACAATGCTTCATTACTAGCTTCTTTTGTTGTTTGAATAACATATTCTAGACTTTCTGAGACTTCTGGAATGTCGTGCTTTGCCTGAAAAAGCAGTTCTGCATCATCACCAAAACCAACCATCGTAGTGTGTAAATCCTGAGTTATTTCATCTAATATGCTCTGAGAAGATTCTTCATCCCCTGATTTTAATGCCAATAATAAACTTTCTACTTTTTCAATCGAAACTTTACTCATTAACTTTTCCTTAAATCTTAAAAATTACCTAAATCCTGCAAGTGCTTGCAGGATTTAGGTTTTAATTAATCCAATCTTTTAAGCGTGCTTTTAGACGTTTAATCGCTTGGCTGTGAATTTGACTAACACGAGATTCACTAACTTCTAAAACTTGCCCAATTTCTTTTAAATTTAATTCTTCATCATAATAAAGCGACATTACCAGCTTTTCTTTTTCAGGAAGCCTTTCAATTTGTAACGTCAGTTCTTTTTGAAAATTTTCATCGGTAATGTTAGCGATAGGAGATTTCATCGTGCCTACCATTCTATCTTCTGATAACTCGTGATGGTCTTCCTGATCTATCGAAAGAAGATAAGAGGAGTTAGTATCCTGAAGAATATGATGATATTCTTCAATAGTTACTTCCATTTCTGTCGCTATTTCTATATCACGAGCTTCCCTACCTAAACGAGCTTCAAGCGTAGCGATGGCCGATGAAACTTTACGCGATTTTCGATGCACTGAACGGGGTGTCCAATCTCCTTTACGAATTTCATCTAGCATAGCTCCCCGTATGCGAATTCCCGCATAGGTTTCAAAACTCGCCCCTTGGCTGGCGTTAAATCTTTGCATGGATTCAATTAAACCAATAACTCCCGATTGAATCAAATCGTCAACAATAACGCTATCAGGTAATCGACCTTTGAGATGATAAGCAATACGCTTGACTAAAGGCAAATAACTTTCAATATCCATCACTTCTCTAGATGTTTCTTTATGAACACTTGCGTAAGCTTCGGTACCTGTCATAAACTTATTTTTTAACCTCTAGGTTGAACCTTACAACCTAAATTCTGCAAGAGCTTGTGCTATATGTGTGCAAGCACTTGCAGGATTTAGGTACAAGTAATTGCACTCTAGTGCGTGCAATTACTTGTAAGATTTAGGCTGAATTAAGCTTTCAATAAAAAACTGTAAATATCCCGTTATCCCAGTAGGAACAGGCCATGATTCAATTTTTTTAGCCATTTCATTAAATGATTTTCCCGATAAACTGTTAGGTCTTAAAACCATCACTGGTGTTTGTTTTTGCACGGCTTCACGTAAGTCATGGTCAAATGGTACAGTTCCTAGATAAGCTACATTCACATCAAGAAACTGTTCACAAACTTTGGCAAACTTTTCATATAGTTTCTTACCTTGCTCTTCAGAACGGGTCATGTTTGCCAATAAATTAAAATGTTTTAAATCGTGTTCTCGACTTAATACTTTAATTAAAGCATAGGCATCCGTCATAGATGCTGGCTCATCAGTTACAACCACAATCACTTCCTGTGACGCTCTACAAAAGCTAATCACACTATCTGCAATGCCGGCAGCTGTATCAATAACTAGCACATCTAAGATGCCATCTAACTCTGAAAAAGCATTAATAATACCGGCATTTTCTAGAAGAGAAAGTTGAGCCATTCTACTAACTCCTGAAGCCGCAGGAATAATTTTAATCCCTCCTGGGGCATCAATCATAACTTCATTCAGGGTTTTTTCACCATCTAAAACATGCGATAAATTGTACTTTGTTTGTAATCCTAGCATAATATCAATATTACCAAGACCCATATCGGCATCCATCAACAATACTCTATTGCCTTGCTTTGCTAAAGCAATGCCTAAATTAACCGAGGCATTAGTTTTACCTACCCCACCCTTGCCACTTGCCACCGCCAACACTCTAACAGGCTTATTTTTACTAACAGGCTTAACTTTTGGCTGTGGTACTTTATTTTGCATTGCCCTCAACCCTGAGGCTTGATCATTGAGCATCGGTTATCTCCTTACCCATTCCCATACGGAAAGCTATGTCATCTGACCCTTGTTGTGAGTTCTGCTGCCCTAGCACAATAGTCTTGTCAATTAAATCACGAACCCTAATCGAAGTTAAATCTTCTGGCACTCTCTGACCCTCTGATAAATAAGATAAACAAAGTTTATTTTCTAATAATATCGTAATGATATTGCCTAATTGCAGTGCTTCATCTACTTTTGTTAGAATACATCCATTTAAACCAATTTTACTAAAAGAATTTACAATATCCTTCATCACATTTAACTGTGTTGCTGCTGATATTACCAAATAATTTCTAACTGCATTCATTCCAGAACTTTCTTTGGTAAGTTGCTGAGACAATTGTAAGTTTCTTTGGCTGGTTCCTGCGGTATCAATTAAAATAAGTCGTTTATGAGCCAAAGAACTCAATAGAGTATATAACTCCCCTTGAGTTTTTGCTATATGTACCGGAACACCAAGCAAGTCTGCAAAAGTTTTTAATTGTGCTTGTGCCCCAATTTTATAGCAATCAGTGGTAATCAGTGCCAGTTGACTAGCAGAATTTCTAATTACAAAACGACTTGCCATTTTGGCAATAGTGGTAGTTTTACCAACCCCTGTTGGCCCCACCAAAGCGATAATACCTCCTTTATCAACAATATCTTTTTCTTCATAAGGAATTGATTTTTCAATATGGTGCAATATTTCTGACCATGCCATTTCACTATTTACATTAACTTTTGAAACCAACTTCTGTGCACTATTCCAGCCAATTCCTAGTTGCACCAAACGCTTAATTAATGCAATTTTATTGGGTTCAGAATATTCAGACTGTCCCCATGCTAACCCTGACAGTTGATTTTCTAATAGTGAACGAACCGCCTTAATCTCTTCAGACATTCTTAACATATCATTTGCATTCGATACATTTTGCGGGTCACTCACTTGCATCTCTGGAGAAGTAAAACTACTTCTAGCAATAGAGGGATTAATTTCTTGAGGCTTAGAATCTGGATCTATTGCCGCTACTACTTCAACACCACCATTAGTGCTTCTAGTGGACATAATCACCGCATCTTCTCCAAGTTCCTCACGAACCAGAGCCATTGCTTGTCTCATATTGGGGGCTAAGTAGCGTTTAAGTTTCATCTATTCCGCCCCCTGCTCATCCTTGACCAACATTGGCAACAACACTTATTTGACGATTCTCTGGAATTTCAGAGTAGGCTAAAATGTGCAAATTTGACAAACTATACCTAAACAAACGAGCCAGTTGAGCTCGAATCTGCGGAGCTACTAACAAAACGGCTGACTGTCCATCCATTTCTAGCTTTTGAGCTTCTGCTTTTAAAGTAGAGTGCAATCTTTCCGCCAAGCTAGGTTCAATCGCTAATTGACCATCAGGTGTTCCCTGTGTTGCTTGAAGCAACAATTGTTCCAAACTAGGCTCAAGCGTTACCACTTTTAATTCCCCATCAGAACCCACAATGTTTTGCACAATAGAACGTCCTAATGCTGCACGAACTGACATGGTTAAGTCACTGGGCTTTTGGCTAATAGATGATTGCTCGGTTAAAGATTCCAAAATACTCCTTAAATCTCGAATAGAGACTTTTTCTTGTAATAAATTTTGTAAAACCTTGACGACAGTTGCCAAAGGTAAACGATCTGGTATTAATTCCTCAACCAACTTTGGTGAGTTTTCCTTTAATTTATCAAGTAACTTTTGGGTTTCATCATGCCCGAGCAGCTCAAAGGCATAATCTTGAACCACCTGACTAATATGAGTCGCAACCACCGTACTGGAGTCAACGACCGTATAACCAAGTGCTTGAGCCTGATCTTGATCTGAAGGCTCAACCCACACCGCATCTAATCCAAAGGTGGGATCTTTTGTAACTGTACCAGGAATTTCTCCAAAAACCTGACCTGGATTAATGGCTAAATCTTTATCAGGAAAAACCTCGCCCTCCCCTGTTGCAACTCCCATTAACATGATTTTATATTGATTGGGCTTTAAATCCAAATTATCACGAATATGAACTGGTGGCACTAAAAAACCAAGTTCTTGCGAAATTTTTCTTCTTACCCCTTTTACACGTTCTAAAAGCTGACCATTTTGAGATTGATCCACCATAGGAATTAATCGATAGCCTACCTCTAATCCTAGTATATCAATAGACTGAACATCATTCCAGCTGAGCTCTGGAGTTGTTGCTTCATCTCCTTTTAAATCTTCTGCTTGAATTATATCTGGTTTAGGTTTTTCAAGCTGTTTTCTATAAATCCAATAAGCCCCCCCGCCTGCAATAGCAGAGAAGGTTAAAAAAGCTACGTTAGGCATTCCAGGAACAAGACCAAAAACTCCAACAATACCCGCTGTCATCGCCAATGCTTTAGGAGTACCAAACATTTGATCCTGCAACTGCGTACTCATATCTTTTTTATCAACCGATACTCTAGTTACAATGATTGCTGTTGCTGTTGATAAAATTAACGCGGGAATTTGTGCGGCAAGACCATCGCCAAGCGTAAGCAAGGTATAAACATCAACCGCTTCGCTAAATCCCAGATCATGCTGTATCATGCCAATCGCAAACCCTCCAAACAGGTTGATAAATAAAATAATAAGTCCTGCAATTGCATCTCCGCGAACAAACTTACTAGCACCGTCCATTGCACCATAAAATTCAGCTTCGGTAGTAATGTCAATTCGACGCTCTTGAGCTTCTTCCTGACTAATTAACCCTGCATTTAAGTCGGCATCAATTGCCATTTGTTTACCAGGCATTGAATCAAGCGTAAAACGGGCACTTACCTCTGCAACTCTCCCTGCTCCTTTAGTAATTACTATAAAGTTAATTACAACTAAAATTGTAAAAATTACTATACCAACAGCTAGATTTCCTCCAATAACAAACTCACCGAAAGCCGCAATTACTTGACCTGCCGCTTCTGGTCCTGTATGCCCTTCTAGTAAAATAACCCGAGTAGAGGCGATGTTTAAAGCAAGCCTAAACAGTGTTGTTAGCAAGATAACCGTTGGAAAAATAGCAAAATCTAAAGGACGCTTGGTATAAACAACTACCATTAAAACAACTAATGACAAAGTAATATTAAACGTAAAAAATAAGTCCAATAAAAAAGGTGGCAGAGGCACTATTACCATCGCCAATAAAGCTAGAACTGCAATAGGTATTCCCAAGCCATGCTTAAGGAAGCCTTTAAGCTTATCTAACAATGGCTTTAACTCCATTTCTTAATCATTTTATAGGCTACTTTTAGGTGCATCTACTTTCATCTCTTCTGGTATTGGTAAATCAGCAAAATTAATCTTTTTAGCTGATTTACCTTCCTTAATTTGATAAACATAAGCTAATACTGAGGCTACCGCTTTAAATAAATCATAAGGAATAGGGAAATCTATCTCCGCATTATAATATAAAGCTCTAGCCAAGGGTGGAGCTTCTACTAGTGGAATATTATGCTCTTTAGCAATAGTTCTAATTTGAGATGCCATAAAATCAGAACCTAGAGCAAGGACCATAGGCTCTGCCATTTCTTCTGGGTTGTATTTTAAGGCAATAGCAAAATGAGTGGGATTAGTAATCACTACATCGGCATCCGGTACGGCTTGCATCATACGTTTTTGGGACATTTCTCTTTGCAGCATGCGAATACGCCCTTTTACCTCTGGATTTCCTTCCTGTTGCTTATACTCTTCTTTCACTTCTTGCTGGGTCATCTTTAGCTCGTTAATCTTCTGAATAACTTGAAAAGGCACATCAATCATCGCAATCACAATTAAAGATAAACTTATAAAAATAAAGGCTTTTGAAATTAAGATAGCTGAATGAACTACTGCAGTTTCGAGTGGTTCTTTTCCCAAGTTTAAAAGATCATTTAAAAAGAACCACAAAAAGAATGTTGCAACTCCTCCAACCAAAACAAACTTTCCCAATGCCTTAAGCAACTCCATTAAAGCATGCGCTGAAACCATTCTTCCTAGACCAGTAACAGGATTTAGTTTGCTCATTTTAGGAGCCATAGCCTGAGTACTGAAATTCCAACCGCCTAATAACATTGGAGAGATGGTGGCAATTACAAACATTAATGCCATGAAAGGCACCATCATTAACATTGATTGGATAATCATTGCGAGAATCAAATCTGTCATTTTAATTAGATCAAATGCATGGTCACGATCAAAGCTCAATCCCTCTGTAGAAATAGCGGCGATATTGTGCCACATTTGATAACCAAAAAACCAAAAATACAACGCCGCTCCCAAGGTTACTAGCAAGGTTGTTAGCTCTATAGAGCGCGCTATGTCTCCTTTCTCCCTTGCCTCTCTTAACTTCTTCTCGGAGGGTTCTTCGGATTTCTCGGTACCATCTTCATTCTCTGCCATGCTAATCCGTAAGCCTCAAATTATCTAAAACATGCAAAGCATCAAATAGTAAATTTTCTAACACAGGTAAAATTAAGGGGGTCACAAAAATTAACATAATCAAGCCTACCAAAATGGTAACACCAAAACCTATCGCAAAAATATTTAAGGCAGGGGATGCTCTAGAAATAACTCCTAAGGCAATATTGACCAGCAATAGTGCAGTTACAATAGGCAAGGCAACCATTACCCCGCCTGCAAACATTTTGCTACCAAACATAACAATAGAATTTAAGCTTGCTTGATCAAAAAAGTGTAGCCCTACCGGCAAATACTCGAAACTATCAACCACTACTTTAAATACTAAAACATGCCCATGTAGGAGTAGGAATATTAAGGTTACTAAAATCATATAATAACGTCCAATAACAGGCGAATTTACTCCCGTTCCAGGATCAATCATACTCGCCATAGCTAACCCCATAGACATGGAAATCAAATGCCCTCCAATTACAAAAGCTTCAAAAATTAAGGCAAAAATTAAGCCTATTGCCAAGCCGATACCAACTTGCTGCATAATCAACAAAATACCGTACCAAGTAAAAGGGCTTACAGGAGGCGGAAGAGCTAAAGAAGGGGCTATCACCAGAGTAATTAGAAAGGTAAGAACTACCTTACTCCGCATGTTTACATAGACTCCACTAAACAGGGGGACGAACGCTAACATTGCACCAATACGAACAAATGGATAAAAATAAAGCCCTAAAACCTGAAGAAATTCATTGTAGCTAAACTCCACAATAATCTATCCAATTAAAGCCGGAATGTTTGCAAACAATTCTTTGGTAAATGACAACAATACACTTAACATCCAAGAACCAAATACCACCAGTGCAATGCCAACCACAGCTACTTTAGGAATAAAACTCAGCGTCATTTCATTAATTTGAGTGGCCGCCTGAAACATTCCAACTAACAAACCAACTATTAATGCAGGAATAAGCATCGGGGCAGTTAACATCACCACTACCTCTAGCATTCTTTGCCCAAGCGTTAATACAAATTCAGGTGTCATTATATACCTCCCGCAACCACAAAACTATTCGCCAGTGTCCCCATAATTAATGCCCAACCATCTATAAGCACAAATAGCATTATCTTAAAGGGTAAAGAAATAATCATTGGGGAGAGCATCATCATCCCCATCGACATCAGGAGTGTTGCCACCACCAAGTCTATAATGAGAAAAGGAATAAAGATCATAAAACCTATTTGAAATGCAGTTTTCAGCTCACTGGTCATAAAAGCTGGTATTAGCACCGCAAAAGGCACTGTTTCAGGAGACTCTAAAGTAACACCCCCCATCTCTGCAAACATGCCCAAATCTGTTTCTCGTGTCTGTTGCAGCATAAATTGATGCATAGGTTTTGCACCAATTTCTAGCGCTTCTATGAACTTGATTTCTTCTTCAAGAAAAGGACTCATGGCAGTGTCATAAATCTTTTCCATAATTGGAGACATAATAAAAAAGGTTAAAAATAGCGCTAAAGCAATCAAAATTCTATTTGAAGGAGTTTGCATAGTTCCTAAAGCCAGTCTTAACAAAGCTAAAACTACAATAATCCTTAAAAAAGCAGTGGTGGCAATTAGTACCGAAGGTAACAAGGTTAATCCCGTCATCAGCATCAAGATTTGCATAGTCAAACTATAATCTTGATTACCCTCTCCATCTGAAGTTACTGTAAAAATAGGAATTCCTACATTAGACCCTAGATCTGCAGTTGCCAAAACTGGGAAAAATAATAATGAAATAAAAAATGAATATTTTAGCCACGTTACCATGTAATTTAATTTCCCTTTTCTAAACGAGATTTAGTGATTTTTTTATTTTTCTTTGCTATTCCTAGAAAGAGCTTCTTGTAATCTAGTTGCAAAAGCACCCGACACCATTGGTCTCATTTCTTCAACCTTTATCGGTTGCTCAAGCTTACTTAATAATGTTATCCGCGAGGTCGTCACCCCGACTACAATTTGCTCTTTTCCTGCTTGAATTAATACGATTTTTTCACGTTGTCCAACCGACAAAGCACCTAACACTCTTAAATGACCACTAGCACCTCCTGGAAAAGCAGAAAAACGCTTTAACAACCAAGCGGCAAAGAAAATAATAACCAATATCATTACCAAAGACAAAACAATCTGCCCTAAATGATCCATAGGCTCCGCAGGACCAGTCAGCAAACTAGACTGAATAGTAGTTTCAGCAATTTCAGCACTCGCTGTGCTTATAAAAAAGAAAAATATACCTAAATAAGATAGGCTAATTTTTAAAAATTTCATCTTAATGCCTTTGCTCAATTAAGGAAACACTTAATAACTGATTGAAATTCTGCGTGGACTTCTAGCCGATAAATCCTAGGCATGTGTTGTAGGCAATAGCTGGATATTGGCAAAACACATAACGTCGAAGTGATGGCTAGAAGCCACGCCCTACGGGGCTTATCCAGGACTTTAATCAGTTATTAAGTGTTCCTTAAAGATACTATAAAATTGAAGTAACCTCCCTCCAGTTCAGACTAAAGAATAGACTACCGCAAAAAGTGGAGTCGAGAGAATCAGGTGAAAGAATTTTAACCATTTTATAGGATAAAAAGAGGCTCTTCTCCGCCATTATGACAAAAAAGGGATATTAAAGCACGGTTAAGCAAGTTTTATTCTGTAAATTTGTTAATTTATTTCACCTTTTATGGTT
>CAZRMK010000035.1:0-18925 GCA_964601165.1 uncultured Piscirickettsiaceae bacterium
AAAATCCGAGTTTCATTCTGATTAGGCTCTTCTACCCCACCATTAAAAAAGAAAGTAACATGGGCATACTTTTCTGTTTCTGCGATACGAAGTTGTTTTAAGCCTTTTTTAGCGACATACTCTCCAAAAGTTTTACGTAGTTTAGTCGGTCGATAAGCAATTAAAGCTCCAAAGGTTTCGTAACTTTTTTTGTATTCTGTTAGGGTTACAAAAGCAGATAATAATGGAATTTTGCAACGATGAAAATCAGCAAAATCTTCTACAATAAAGGCTTTAGTTAGTTGCCGTGCTCTATCGGAACGGAAATTCATAAAAATAACCGAATCACCATCTTTAACTTTGATGGATTTACCATTTTTACGAGGAATATTAGTGGGTTGTAAAAACTCATCGGTTTCACCGCGTTCATAAGCCATTTTAACTGCTTTGCTAGCAGAGCTGGCGGTGAATTGACCAGATCCACAAGTAATTACGTTATAGGCTTGCTCTACTCTATCCCAGCGACTATCTCTATCAAGTGCAAAAAACCGTCCAGTAACAGAAACAATATGACCTCCTCCCAGCTCGGATAGGTAGTTTTCTAGGTCTTTAATATAGGTAAGGGCACTTTTGGGAGCGGTATCACGTCCATCAGTAAATATATGAATATAAACTTCTGCACCACGTTCGTGAGCCATTTTAATGCAGGCTTTAATCTGTGAAATATGTGAGTGTACCCCTCCATCAGAAAGTAGCCCTAAAATATGAACTTTATTATTTCTGGTTACGGCAGAGTCAATGGCTTTAAGAAGAGCATTATTTTGAAAAAAGCGTCCATCATCAATATCTTTTTGAATTCGACTAAGCTCTTGGTAAACGACCCGTCCTGCTCCCAAGTTCATATGGCCTACTTCTGAGTTACCCATTTGTCCTTCGGGCAACCCGACCCTTTTGCCTGATGTATGAATCAGAGTATGAGGGTTATTTTCGAGCAAAGCATCCCAGTTAGGAGTATTTGCTAATGCAATGGCGTTATTCTTAGATTGTTCATTATGTCCCCATCCGTCTAAGATGATAAGGCCGGTTGGGCGACGTTTTATATGCGATTTTGATGACATGCTTATTATTATCCATTTAAAAATATCTAAATAAGGTTCATTGTAACCAGTTTCGCTGTTAAAATCATCAGTCTGGTTGTTTATTAAGGTTAGGGAAGATTCATGTCTGTAGATTTTATGACGTTTGTAGAAGAACAAACTATTTTATTTATTGCACTTGCAGTGATTGTTGGAATGCTGATATATAGTTATGTAGGAGATAAGTTGGCAGGGTTTACTTCTGTGTCAACTGATGAGGCGGTTCGTTTGTTTAATCAAGACGCTTGGCTGTTAGATGTTCGTGCTGCCACTGAATATAAAACGGGTTTTATTGGAGAAGCTACTAATATTTCTTCAACTGAAATCAAGTCTAAAATGACTTCTATTATGAAGTATAAAGACAAGCCTGTCTTAGTTTATTGCTTATCAGGTGGGAGGTCTGCGGGAGTGGCAAAAACTTTAGTTAAAGAAGGTTTTACCAACGTCAATAACTTAAAAGGTGGCATAATGGCGTGGAAGTCAGCTAGTTTGCCATTAAATACTCCTAAGTCGGTGCGTAAGCAAAAAAATTCTAAAAAAAACAAGTGAGGCAAAAAGTGTTAAACATCATTATGTACTGTACAGATAGTTGTCCTTATTGCACTATGGCTAAAAACTTATTAGATTCTAAAGATGTTGAGTATGAAGTTATTGATGTTGGAACAAATTCAAGTTTATGGGAAGCCATGACTGAAAAAACAGGACGGCGTACCGTGCCTCAAATTTTTATTGGAGAGCACCATGTTGGAGGTTTTGATGATTTATCAGACTCTAATCAAAGTGGTGAATTAGATGGTTTATTAAAGGAATTAAAAAATGTCTGAACAAGAAATGCCTGAACAAGAAAAAGCTGAGCAAAAAGTGCCTGAACAAAAGCAAGTTTTTCAAATTCAAAAAATTTATACTAAGGATATTTCATTTGAATCACCAGTCTCACCGGCGGTTTTTGCTAAAGAATTTAAGCCAGAATTAGATGTTGACTTAAATGTTAATAGTCAGTCTTTAAGTTCTGGAATATATCAAGTTTCTATAATGGTGACCGTGACCACTAAATTGGACGGAGAGGTTGCCTTTTTATGTGAAGTTGAACAGGCAGGAGTTTTTTTAATGGAAGGATTTGAGGATAATCAAATTTCTTATTTGCTTGGGGTGCAATGTCCTTCGGTTTTGTTTCCTTATGCAAGAGAAGCGGTTTCAGATTTAGTTATTCGTGGTGGTTTTCCGCAATTGTTATTGGAGCCAGTTAATTTTGAAGCGATGTATGCACATCATGTAGAAAAGCAAGCAGAGCAAGCTTCTTAAGGATTTGGGTCAAATGAAGAAACAATCAATTGCAGTTCTTGGAGCAGGTGCTTGGGGAACGGCTTTAGCCATTCATTTAGCTCTCAATGACCATCAAGTATGTCTCTGGGCACATACCTCTGTTCAGGCGAATAAGTTAGTTAAAGACAAGGAGAATGTACAGTATCTTTCAGGAGTAACTTTTCCTGATAGTTTAAAGGTAACTTCCTGTTTAAACAAGGTGATTGATACGGTTGATGCAGTTCTGATTGTGGTGCCAAGCCATGTTTTTCGAGAGACTTTAACCGTGATTGTTGATGAAATACTCAGAAAAATGCCACATCTTGCTTGGGCGACTAAAGGGTTTGAGCCTAAGACAGCAACCATGTTACATGAAGTAGCGAGTCAGGTTTTGGGGGAGAAAATACCTAAAGCCGTTTTATCCGGACCAACATTTGCTTCTGAAGTGGCACAAGGATTACCAACCGCCATGGTCAGTGCTTCTGCTAGTCTTGCAGAGGCTCAATATTGGGCAGATATTTTTCAGTCGAGCTCTTTTAGAATTTACACAAGCTCTGATGTAGTTGGTGTAGAGGCGGGAGGGGCTTATAAGAATATTATGGCAATTGCAACAGGGTTGAGCGATGGTTTACAGCTAGGAGCTAATGCCAGAGCAGCTTTAATAGCTCGTGGCTTGATAGAAATGAATCGTTTTGCACAAGCACTGGGAGCACAAGCAGAGACTTTGATGGGTCTGTCAGGAGCAGGAGATTTAGTCTTGACCTGTACCGATGATTTATCTCGTAATCGACGATTTGGTTTGATGTTAGCTAAGTCTGACGGAACAGTCGATGATGTGATGAAGGGGATAGGTCAAGTTGTTGAAGGGGTTAAAGCTGTGAATGCGGTGAAAAAAATTGCAGCAGATCTTAAATTAGACTTGCCGATTATGGAGCAGGTTTACGCAATTATTAATGGTGAAATAAAACCACGGCAGGCAGTAGCCAAACTAATGTCCCGAGATACGGGACGCGAGGATTCTTAGTTATCCGTGACGTTATGCGGGTAACAGGTAACTTCTCAATAACTCGGGGTAACATTTAGTTTTCATCTCGTTATCACGCAAAGCATACAAACGAGTTTTTTATTTCCCCGAATTTAAGAAGTTACGAGTGCTTGCCTATATGAACAAGCACTCGCAGGGTTTAAGTTAAATTCTTTTCCTGACGTTTATCCCTGTTTGCCTGTGCTAGGAAGGCCAAAATTGTAGTGGCAATAGCTCCACCGATAGCTACTAGCACGAGAACAATAAGGTCAATAGGTCCTCCAATGTCGTTAATGGTAGAGTGAGTCATCGAGAAAATAACCACTACGGCAACAAATGCTCCAATAGGGGCAGAAATTTTTGCCCAATAAAAGTGTTTAGAACTATATCGTTTATATTCAAACATAGTAAAAAAGAATGCTCCAATGGTTACGATAGTTACTATAACTAATAGCCACCAAAGCCATACCCCAAACATTGCTTCAAATATTGCAATAATGCCTGCAAGTGTCATTTCTTTCATTTTTTTCTCCTTTAAGCTTTGCCGCGTAACATGGCGTCATAGGCTGGTTTTATAGCGATGACTTTCATTAACCATGAAATCCACAATTCTTCCAGAGGGGCTATGATTCCTGGAAAAGAGGGCACTAAGTTATTGTTATAGTCAAACTCAATGAGCATAGCTCGACCAATTCTGGTGATAAGCGGACATGAAGTATAGCCATTAAAAGAGGTTGTGCCTTCTTTGCCTGCAATTTGTGCTATCAAATGATCTTCGATAACAGGAACCATCCATTTAGCAGTGGCAGCGGTTTTACCTTTAGGAACTCCAGCAACATCACCACAAGCAAAAATTTCAGGATAACGCTTGTGACGTAAATTATGTTTATCTACTTCAACCCAGCCTTGACCTTTCCATTTATCAGCCCAAGGAAGCGGGGAGTTGAGAATGACATCTGGCGCTCTTTGAGGAGGAATTACGTTGGTGAAATCATAAGGAAGTTCAACGTCACCATTTGGGGTTGTAAAAGTTGCCAGCTTTTTGCCATGATCTATGGCTTTCATTACGTGATTGTGTACGACATTAATACCACGATCCTCGAATAGCATACGTACTTTTTCATGGATAATGGGCACGCCAAATAGTGATTTAGAGTGAGCAGCATAGGTAAATTCCATGTTACCACGAGTACCTTGTTTGCGAGCTATGTCATCAGTTATGAAGGCATATTTTATTGGTGCACCAGCGCATTTCATTCCTGTTGCAGGACGGGTAAATAGTGCCTGCCCGCCGGTTTCGGTAAATTTAGCTAAGGCTTGAAAACTTTTCTCCGCTTGTGCAGGGCCAGCATAAATGGCAGCAATACCTTCTTTGCCGACCATATTGAGATCAAAGCCTTCAATTTTATCCCATTCGAGCACTAATCCTGGAGCGACTATTAGATAATCATAGGATATTTTTTTACCGCTAGCAGTTGTTAGTTGCTTAGATTCTGGATCGATTTCAGCAGCATATTCTGAGATTAGGTTGATATCGCGTGACAGCCAGTCAGACGTTTGACTGATAGAATAATTTTTTGATTTTAAGCCTGATGCAATTAAAGTAAAACCTGGTTGATACCAGTGCTCTTTACGTCCATCTACAATGGTTATTTTGGCACCATCTAGGCGATTGACTAGTCGGTTTGCGAGAGCTGTACCCGCTGCACCTGCGCCTAAAATAACAATGTTAGCGTTAGTTTTTATGGTGTTTGCATTGGCGGTATTCAGACCCAATGCTAAAGCCGCTGATCCAGCAGCCATAGCCCCTAAAAAACCACGGCGATTTAGTTCAAAGCCTTCTTTAAGGTCTTTAATGTCGTTGATATCAACCATAGAATGTATATCCTTTTGTACAAATGGAATGTAATTTAGCCAAAATAGTTTACACCTAAAATCCTGCAAGTGCTTGCACACATCTGACGCAAGCTCTTGATTCGTAGAGCAAATTTTAATTCTTCGGGAATATCAATAAGTATTCCGCTCGAATAAAAATTGCTCTACAAATCAATATCTTACGCCATATATGCACAAGCACTTGCAGGATTTAGGTTACAGTTACTTTATTTTCGATAGATAAATAAGTGGTTACTTATACATTATTTTTGCTCATAAAGTCAATTGAATAGAGTTAAAATAATTTTTATGTGTTTTTGAATTATATGGAGGAACCCTTAAAACCAATTTGCCGCCAAGCATCGTAAGCTATTATAGAAACGGCATTAGCAAGGTTTAAACTGCGACTACCTTTTATCATCGGAATGGTTAAAATTTGTTCTTTGGGCATAGAATTTAGTATTTCTGCTGGCAAGCCTCTTGTTTCTGAGCCAAATAAGAAAGCATCGCCATCTTTAAATTTAGCTTCGGTATAATGTCTTGAGATTTTTGTGGTAAGAGCAAAAACTTGGTTGGCTTGTATTTTATTTAAGCAACTATCAAGGTTTTCGTGTTCTTGTAGGTTAGCAAGTTCTGAATAATCTAGCCCTGCACGGCGAACTTTTTTTTCGCTTAATTCAAAGGCATAGGGTTTTATTAAATGTAAATGAGCACCCATGTTGGCGCTAAGTCTAATTAAGGCTCCAGTGTTTTGTGGTATTTCAGGTTCATACAGTATAATGTGAATCATTTTATGCGGGTCTCTAGGAGTAAAAGTGGTTGATTTATCTGTTAATTTATGTGGGATTCAATTTAATAATCCTGTTGCGATGGCAGCGGGTAATGCTGGTTATGGCATAGAATACCAATCTGTCTCAGGTTTTTCCAATAGAGGTGTTGGGGCAATGTTTTTAAAAGGCACTACTCTAGAACCCAAATTAGGTAATCGTGCTGAAAGGGTTATGGAAACCGCTTGTGGTTTATTAAATTCAATAGGTTTGCAAAACCCTGGGGTTGAAGCTGTAATTGCGGATTATTTGCCACAGTTAAATTTTGATGAAACGCGTTACATTGCCAATATATCAGGCTCTTCAATTGAAGAGTATGCTGAAATTACCCGTCGCTTTAATGATACAAGCTTAGCCGCCTTAGAAATTAATATTTCTTGCCCTAATGTTAAAAAAGGCGGAGCCGCTTTTGGCAATGATCCTGATATGGCAGCTAAAGTGGTTGAGGCTTGTCGTGCGCAAACCACGAAACCCTTAATTGTTAAATTATCGCCCAATCAAACCGATATTGCAGCAGGAGCTCGTCGAGTGATTGATGCAGGAGCAGATATGCTTTCAGCAATTAATACCTTAATGGGCATGCAAATAGATATTCAAACAGGACGACCTACTTTAGGAAATAATCAAGGTGGTTTATCAGGCCCTGCAATTAAACCTGTGGCTTTGTTAAAAGTGCATCAAGTTTATCAAGTTGCTAAACCGCATAATGTTCCTATTATTGGTTTAGGGGGTATAACTTGTGCTGAAGATGCGATTGAGTTTTTAATGGCAGGTGCATCTATGGTTGCGGTAGGCACTGCTTTAGCTAAAGACCCTCTATTGGTTAAAAAAATTAATAAAGGCATAGCTGAATTTATGCAGTTAAAAGGTATTCAAAAAGTGAGTGATTTAACTGGCTCTTTAGAACTTAATACTAATACGGTTTTGTGTGGATAAAAATGAAAACAGTCAGTGAGCAATTAGCCATTATTAAGCGTGGCGCAGAAGAAATTTTAGTTGAAAAAGAGCTTATTACCAAGCTAGAATCAGGAAAACCTTTGCGAGTTAAAGCGGGTTTCGATCCTACAGCGGCCGATTTACATCTAGGGCATACGGTATTAATTAATAAACTTAAGCAATTGCAAGATTTAGGTCACGAAATCCTGTTTTTAATTGGTGATTTTACTGCCATGATTGGCGATCCAACAGGAAAAAGTGCTACCCGTCCACCTTTGACTGCCGAGGAGATTGCCGCTAATGCTGAAACCTATAAAGAACAGGTGTTTAAAATTCTAGACCCTGCTAAAACTACCGTAATGTTTAATTCAGAATGGATGAATAAACTCTCGGCGGCGGATATGATTAAGCTTGCAGGCACGACCACGGTAGCTAGAATGCTGGAGCGTAATGATTTTGGTGATCGTTATGCTTCTAATGCACCAATTGCTATTCATGAGTTTTTGTATCCTCTGGTGCAAGGTTATGATTCTGTTGCTATGGAAGCTGATATTGAATTGGGTGGAACAGACCAAAAGTTTAACCTATTAATGGGGCGTACCTTACAGGGTTATTACGGCAAGCCCCAACAATGTACTTTAACTATGCCTATTTTGGAAGGGCTAGATGGAGTGCAAAAAATGTCTAAATCCCTTAATAATTATATTGGGATTAAAGATGCTCCTAATGACATGTTTGGCAAAATTATGTCAGTATCCGATGACTTAATGTGGCGTTATTATGAATTACTGTCTTTTGAAGCCCTTGAGTCGATTGAGGGCTTAAAAAAATCAGTGGCAGAGGGAGAAAATCCACGTAATATTAAAGTCAAATTAGCATTGGAATTAATTACGCGTTTTCACGATGGTGCAGCAGCACAGGCAGCATTAAAAGATTTTGAAACCAAGTTTTCAAAAAATGCCATTCCAGATGAAATGCCAGAGTTTAGTTTTGATGAAGTAATGCCGTTAGCAAATATGTTAAAAGAGGCGGGATTGGTAAGCTCAACTTCTGAAGCGCACAGAATGATTAAACAAGGGGCTGTTAAGCTCAATGGCTTTAAAGTAACAGATGGCAGGAAGATAGTAGAAGCTTGTGAAAAGCAAGTTTACCAAGTAGGCAAGCGTAAGTTTGCTCGTATTACGGTTAATACCTAAATCCTGCAAGTACTTGCAGGATTTAGGTAATAACCCCTATTGATAAAAGAGGGGAATTAATTTAGCGACTAAAAATGATAGGCGACATCAAAGCTGTAACCAATTTGTGAGTGGGTGGTGGTATTTATCCCGAATGGTGTATTTACACTAGTGGTAACACTAGGTGCAATTACAACTGCAGCGTCAATTTTCACATTTTTAGTTAGATTATATCCTCCTCCAAAAGTAAAGTGATCTTCTGTGGTGGCAGGAAAGAATAGATTGTTGAACAGATTGATGGCTAATCCTTCTTGTGTTGCTGGCATTTCTTCAATAGGATTGTTTCCTTTATTGTAGCCAACTCCTAGCCAAAATCCTTCACCAGAATATCTTCCGCCTAGGGCAATTACATTTTGGTTTTTCCAGTTAAAGTCTTTATAGCCTTCTGCTTCACCCCATCTAATTTGTTTAAAGTCTCCTGTGAGCATAATGTTATTGTTCATTTGATAAGCAATACCCACTTTAATAACTGCGGGTTGCTCTAAGGTGTCTCCAAAGGCAGAGGGTAGCATGCCAAGGGCAACAAAAGGTGCAGAAGCAGTTGATAATTGGTTGGTATAGTCCATGCTAATAGCAGATTCATAAGCAGCAGCAATGGTTATTTGGTCATTAACATCAAAGTAACCACCTATGTTGAACCCAAAATTTATATCAGATGCAATTCCTGTCCCAATATTAGTAAACCCTCCGGCTGGTACACCGGCCATTCCTGCTCCTGCTCCTGCTCCTCCCATATTATAGTTTATGTCTAGAGCACCGTACTGAATGACTGGAGAAAAACCTATACCAAAATTAGAACCGTTATAGGCAATGGTTGGCACAAATTTCATGATTTGCATTTGGCTTTGAGCTTGCATTGTTCCTGGGTTGGTTGCAGTTCTATAGTCAACTCCCATTCCTGATGTTCCGTACATTCCAATGCCAAAGGTCAGGGTGTCATTGATTCTGCTGGTAAGAGAAACTGCAGGAATTATATGTAAATCTGCGGTACTACTTGCCACTGAACCAGCATTGCTACCATTGTTGGTAACATCAGGTTTAAATATTGTGCCGCCAAAAGTAAAGGCTGTGCCAGTTGATTTTCCAATTAAGCCAGGGTTAGAAATTACACTTTCTGCTCCAAAAAAAGCGGCAGTTCCTGTGCCTCCTAGTGCGGCTGCTTGCGCACCAACTGCTATCATATTGGTGCCATTGGTAGCAAATACTGATGTTGCCAGTAGGGTGGATGAAATAGCTAGAGCAATTTTTGTCATTTTCATGGAGTATTATTCCCTTAAGTTTGAGTTTTAGTCTTTATAGGTATAAATTAACAGTCTCTACTATGGCAAAAATTTCTGTATCAAGATAATTAAAAGTTTTTAGTATAGGGCTAGCTGGGTTAATCATGGTTGCTATCTAAGCTAAATTCTGTAGTCTTTTGCCGCCCAATATATGTACAGTTACACACAAGGTTAGTTGCAATAAAAAAACCCACATAAAGCGGGCTTAACTTAGTTCTTATCTTTAGATACTTGTTGTGCTAAAAAGCGCCTGTAGATCCATTTTGGAGCATTTCCCATATGGCGTTACGAATTTTCATGGTGTCTTCAAATAACTCTGGAGGAAGTTCTTTACCCATTTTAATCATCATGTCCATATTCATGCTATAAATATGGAGTCCATCCTCTTTCTCAACAATGCTTACACGACAAGGAAGAAATCCTGCCATTGCAGGAGAGAAATCTATCATTTTACGAGCAGTTGCAGGAGCACAGAAAGACATGACGTGTATAACTCCAGAATCAATACCACGAGCGATTAATTCTTTAGAAAGTGGCAGTTCGCCTACATTTGCAATATTTCTTTCAATTCCTACCGCATTGATAGCATCAATAACATCTTCTAGCTCAACGCCTTCTTCAACTTTAATATGCCACATGGTAGCCGCTGCAATATCGCCTTCTGATTCAACCCACTTGTCCCATATTTCCATAAAGGTTGTGCCTGCACCTTCGTTTAAGTTGCCCATGGCATTCATGGTGCCACAACCAGATAAAGCGACAATAGCAATGGCGAGGAATCCTGCTTTAAATAAGTTAACTAGTTTCATTAAATATCTCCGATGTTTTAGTGGTTTTTAGGGGTCAGATTTAGTCAATCTTTAAACATTTATAGGGTAAAGATACTTTTATTTGTAAAAGATTGAAAATAAGTTTTTTTTTATGCTTTATAACATTGTTTTATGAAGATTATTAAATCCTAATATTAACATATGGTTAACTTCTTATAGGTTATCTAAAAAGGGCGATAAATTATTTTATTCTACCTAAATTCTGCAAGATCTTGTGCTATATGTGTGTAAGCATTTGCAGAGTTTAGGTTTTAAACCCTAGTTGAGTGAAGGTAGTTTTTAGGTGTTGAGGTACGTTAAGTAAAGTGTGTTGATGCCATTCTCTATAAATAGGGTATTGTCGTCGATAAGTCTCAAAATTTTGTTGTACTGTTTCAATAGCGTTTGCTCGAATGGTTAGGTCGTCTTGTTGTGGGTTGTGAGTGGCGGTTAAAACTTGGCAGATAATGGATTGGTCAGATTGGTTGCGATTGTTGATTTTGATGGGGCATGGAAATTTAGGGAGTTGCATTTTCCATTGATATTGTGGTTTTTGATTCCAAGCGTTACATAGCGCATGATAGACTTTTTCGCTACCCGATATCTTCGCATCAAAGGAATGACCTGCTATATGAGGGGTGGCATAGTCTGCGGTTTGATATAAGTTGTGGCAAATGTTAGGCTCGTTTTCCCAGCAGTCGATTACATTAGCAAGTGTTGGGGTCTGTGCCCAAATCGCTTCATCAATAATTCCGCCACGTGCGGCATTGAGTAATATGCTGTTTGATTGTAAGTATTGAAAGGTCTGTTTATTTAGTAGATGGTGGCTTTTATTGCTTCCTGTAAGCGTAAGTGGTGTGTGAAAGGTGACCATGTTAGCAGTAAGTGCGGTTTTTAAATCGACAAAATCTTCGCTTAATTCCTTCTTTTGTCGGGGTGGATCATTGAGCAGGGTTTGAATACCTAAAGTTTTCGCTTTGTGGTGAACCAATTTTCCAACATGTCCGACTCCTATAATCCCTAGGGTTTTTTCTGCTAGCTTAAAACGGTGTTGTTCTGCCAGCTGTAACAAACAGGTAATAATAAATTCTGCCACAGAATTGGCATTACAGCCTTGGGCAGAGTAAAAATTAATAAAGTTAGATTTTAACCATGTCTGGTCAATATGATCTAGACCTACAACGGTGCTACCTACAAAAGTAACAGCAGTATCTTTGAGTAATTCTTGGTTAACTTGAGTTCTGGAGCGAACAATCAAAGCATGAGCTGGTTTTAAATCGGCGTTGCTAATCTCTCTACCAGATAAAGTGATAACCTCTCCTAAGTGAGAAAACATTTCGTGAGCAAAGGGTACAGCGTCATCAATGATGATGGTTTTTTTTAGTTTCATAAAGGGACTTTAGATTTTTTAATAATTTCACTAGGATATTAGGGTTTTCTAATATATAATTCGCTATATTAGAATGTTATTATAAGCTTGTGTTCAAGTTTAATGCAGATTAGTCTTTATCAGTCCTATATGCCTAAATCCTGCAAGTACTTGCATGCATATAGCATAAACTCTTGATTCATATGGTGAATTTTAATTCTTCGGGAATATCAATAAGTATTCCGCTCGAATTAAAATCACTCTACAAATCAACATCTTGCACTATATACATTAATGCCTTGATGCAGGATTTAGGTAATAGTTTTATCTTCATGACCATATAATCAGGAAATTAAAATAACATGAAATTAAAAATACTCTCGCTTGCTATTCTTTTTTCTGTTCCGTCTTTTAGTTATGCTCAAGTTATGGATTTTAAAGCTAGTGTAGAAATGGCATTAGCACAAAATCCAGAAATGCAGGTGAGTGATTTTCGTATGCAGCAGGCAGAGTCTGCACTTAAAGCCTCTAAGGCGGCACGTTTGCCACAAATTACTGCTTCTATGACAGCCTCTTCTTCTGATAATGCTTTAAATGTATTTGGGATGAAATTACAGCAACGAGAAGTTGTACAAGCCGATTTTATTCCTAGAGATCTTAATAATCCTGCTTCACATAATGACTTTAACACCCGAATTGAAATGCTGTTACCTATTTGGAATGGCGGCAAAATAACCGCTTCTCAAAATCAAGCCAGAGCGATGCTTCAAGCCACGCGATATGGTGATGAGGCTGTACAACAGTTTTTAACTTTTCATGTTTATCAAGCCTATGAGGGAGTGCATACGGCACGTCGTTATATTGAAGTGGCAAAAAAAGGAGTTGAAGCCTCAGAGTCTTATGTTAAAACTACTCAAGATTTAATGGATCAAGGGCTAGTAGTTCGCAGTGAGCTATTAACCGCACAGGTAAGTTTATCTAAGGCAAAAATATCTCTTGAACAGGCCAAGAATGAAGAGCAACTTGCACTTGATGGTTTAAGAGTGTTGCTTAATATGGATGCTGGTGAGCCACTGGAAATAGGACCTAAGCATGTTATTAAGCTCCCGCAAGGTTCTTTAGAAGAATTGAGTCAGCTAGCGATTACTCAAAACCCAGAGTTGGATGCTAAGCGTCACCAAGCACAATCGGCACTAAATTCTGTGGATGTGGTTAGAGCAGAAATTTATCCATCTTTTAATGTTATGGCTCGTAATGATTGGCACGACGATGGCTTTGGTATTGATAGTAGTTCTTATACTGTTGCCGCGGTAATGTCTTGGAAATTAACCGATTTTGGTGTTACTGACAGTAAAATTGCTCGTGCCAATGCGGCGGCTAGTGAAAAGAGAGCCGCTTTAAGAGCAAAAGAAAATCAAGTGCGCTTGGACATTTTAACATCTTGGCGTAATTTACAGCTTAATAAACAGCAGGCAAAAGTACAAAAAGCAACCATTGAACAGGCAAGTGAAGCGCAGCGTTTAGTTATGAGGCGCTATGAAAATGGCCTAGCTACCATGACCGAAGTTTTAAACAGTCATGTGATGCTGGATAAGGTCAGAGCAGATCTGGTTAAGACTGAGTTTAAAGCCAATATGTATAAAGCCAAATTAAGGCTGGCAACAGGAACAATGTCCATTGCTGAGCTTTAACTCAAATATTTAACGTTTCAATAGCTTAGGGCAACAAACAAAGCCCACGTCCCCATGCTCTGTGTGGGAATGTATAAGTTTTAAAATACAAAGGAAATAGGTTCAAATGAAAACCCTGTTAAATTATGCTCGTTTATCTACTTTAGCCATGGTTGGAGTTTTAACACTCTCTGTTACGGGCTGTTCCTCGGAAGAAGCAACCGAAAAAAACCAACCTCAGGTACAAAGTTTTCAAGCTGTTGTTCACACCGTTAGTTTAGGGACTATTCCTTTAACAGCAGTAACTCCTGGTGCGGTTGTTCCTGATCAAAGAGCTAATATATCTTCGCGTTTAATGGGTTTTATTAAAGTATTAGACTTAAGAGTAGGTGATAAAGTAAAGCGTGGTGACTTGCTGTTTTCTCTTGATTCTAGTGATGTTAACACTAGTATTAATCAAGCTCAATCTACTTACGATAAAGCCAAAGCAACGCTTATAAATTCTAAGCAAAATTTTGACCGTTTTGAACGACTTTATAAAGACGCTTCGGTTTCTAGACAGCAATTTGACAAGATGAGATTGCAATATAAAGTATCACAAGAAAGTGTATCCAGTGCTAAGTCTGGTTTAACTCGAGCTAAAGATCAGCTTAAATATGTTTATGTTCTAGCTCCTTTTGATGGCATTGTGGTTGAAAGAAACGCGGTTGCAGGTAGTATGTCGACACCAGGGCAACCTGTGTTGGTAATTGAAAATTTACAGTCTTTGAGTATCAAAACTCAGGTAGCAAGAGACCTGTTTGCGGTATTACGTTTAGGAGACGAAGTGAAAGTGTTGCTGGATGGTAAACAAGTTCCTATTGTGGCAACAATTTACACCCTAGTCTCCGTTGCCGATCCCTTTACCCGTACTCATACGGTTAAATTAAGCCTGCCAGCAGAAATAAAAAATGTAAATTCTGGAACCTTTGCCCGTGTTAATTTCAAGCGGGGAGAACGTCAAGCCTTAATGATCCCTCAAATAGCCGTTGTTAATCGCTTAGGGATTAAAGGTGTATTTGTGGTAGAAGAAGGTAAAGCATGGTTTCATATGGTGCGTTTGGGCGAGCAAATTGCTGATCTTGTTGAGATTCAAGCAGGGGTTTCTATGGGCGATATGATAGTGCTAGACAATCATCAGAGCATGCTTAATGGTGATCTGGTTGCAGTGATTAAGGGGAGTTAATCATGTCAGAAAATCAAACCTCATCTTTAAATATCGCCGGCAAGCTCGCCAAAGCCTTTATTCATTCCAAAGTAACTGTATTAATGGTGCTAGTGGTAACGCTAGCGGGTATTTTGGCATATACCATGACACCACGAGAATATAATCCTCAAATTGTAGTTCCTGCGGCAAATATTATAGTACCTAAAGCTGGGGCAACCCCTGACGAAGTACATAATATGGTGGTTAAGCCTTTAGAAACCATTCTGAGTGCCTTGCCAGGGGTTGAAAATACCTTTAGTTATGCCTCAAGCGACTTTGGCGTGGTTACGGTGCAGTTTGAAGTAGGAGCAAATCAAGTTGATAGTTTGGTTAAGATTTATAACCAAATTATGCAAAATATGCACAAAATGCCACCTGGAACCCAGCAACCCCTTATTCAACCAATTAATGTTGATGATGTGCCAATTATGACTTTAGCGGTAACTTCTACTGAGTTATCAGGTTACGATTTACGCAAAATTTCTTTAAGATTAGTAGAGAATCTTAGGAATATTCCAGGAGTATCTTTTACTGAAGTGGTTGGTGGGCAACAACGAGCTATTAATGTTTGGCTAGATGCCCGTAAGATTGCTCTAACAGGGTTGTCTCTAGAACAAGTAAGCGAGATGTTAGCAGGAAGTAATGTTTCAATACCTGTTGGTAATCTGGTTAGTAATAACCAAAGCCGCATGGTTAGAGTTAGTGGGTTTTTAGGTAACGCCCAAGAGGTAGGAGACATTGTAATCGGGGTAGACCGCGGTCGTCCTATTTACCTAAAAGACATTGCAGAAATTATTGATGGCCCTTTGGAGGTGGATACCAATACTCGGATTGGTTTCGGGCCTGCCTCAGATGTAATTTCGCGTGGAGAGCAACCTGCGGTGACGATTACTCTTGCTAAACAACCAGGGGTAAATGCGGTAAAGGTAACCCGAGCCGTGCAAGAAAAATTAGCAGAATTGCAACTTAGTATGTTGCCAAGTAATGTGCAGGTAATGGTTACTCGTGACGACGGAATTGAAGCCGATGCTGCAGTCAACTTATTAATGGAGCAATTTATAACCGGTGTTGCCTTTGTGGTGATAATTCTTATCTTATTCTTGGGTTGGAGAGAAGCGAGTATCGTTACCATAACCATCCCGCTGGTTTTGTTTATTGTGCTGTTTATTGGCTATATTTATGGCCAAACTATAAATAGAATCACCTTGTTTGCGCTTATTTTATCTTTGGGGCTATTAGTAGATGCCGCCATAGTGGTGGTAGAAAATATCCATCGCCATATTCAAGAAGGCTTTGACCCAGACAAGTTTGATGAAGTAATAATTAAAGCCACTAATGAAGTTGGTAGTCCAACCAATATTGCTACTCTAGCGGTTATTCTAGCCTTTCTACCTATGCTATTTGTGACGGGAATGATGGGGCCTTTTATGGCACCCATTCCATTTAATGTTCCCCTCGCCATGATATCCTCTTTATTAATAGCTTATATCTTAGTTCCCTATCTCGCCTATCGTTGGCTAGGTAAAAAAGCCATTAAAGAAATGCGTCAAAGAGCAGAATCAAGCACTCCCTATGTTCACAAAGAAGACTGGATGCAAAAAGGCTATGTTAAAGCCATTAAACCCTTAATTGAAAGCCGTACTAAACGTAATATTTTCTTATTTATCGTGCTTATGTCCCTGTTTGCTGCCATGTTACAGCCAGCATTACAGTTTATGCGTGATGATGGCATGAGTAATCCACTGCATCCAGCAGGGGTAGAAGTAAAAATGTTACCCTATGACAATACCAATACTTTTTTAGTACAAGTGGATACTCCAACAGGTACAGCGCTAGAAGCGACCGATCAAGTGGTGCGTAGCGTTAATGCCATTCTTGCCGAAACCCAATATGTAACTGATTTTAGTGTGTTTTTAGGCAAAGCCGCACCGATTGATTTTGCCGCCCTAGTGCGGGGTGATCTCATTAAGCAAGGCTCAAATTTTGCCCAAATTAGAGTCAATTTAATTAATAAGCATTCACGGGATATGTCATCACACGATATAGTTATAGAGCTTAACGAACGTTTAAACGCTATTCGTGAAAGGCATCCTCGTACCAGCATTAAACTCTACGAAACCCCACCAGGACCTCCAGTTACTACCCAAATAATGGCAGAACTTTACGGGCCTGATTACGACAAATTACGGCAAGCGGCAGCCGAGTTACGTGTTATGTTTAACAATGTTTACGGCATTATTAATGTTGACGACTCTGTTACCGAAACTACCCAAAGTTATCAAATTAATATCGACCGCGAGCGAGCTAATTTTCTAGGAGTAACCCCAGCACAGGTTTCTAAAATGTTACGAGACTATATTAGTGGCTTTACACTAGGTTATATGCACCTAGACTATGTACTTGAACCAGTTAATATAGTAGTTCGCTTGCCTCGATCAGAAAGGTCTGTGCCAGAGCAACTGCTCTCTCTACGAGTGCTGTCGCGTTCAGGCGAAGCGGTACCAATTTCTGCCTTTGCCGAAATTGAAAAAGTAACCCAAGCTAAGCCAATTATTGGTCGTGACCAGCATAAAATGGTAATGATTGGTGGTGAGCTATTAAAATCATCCCCTGTTTACGCAGTATTATCATTAAACTCCCAAATTGACGGCATTAAACTACCAGAATCAGGGGTAACTTTTCATACTGCCAACCTAGGGTTTGTTGAGGCTCATCCCGGTAATGTTATGGACTACACCCTATTATGGGGGGGCGAAATGCGTCTTACTCTAGATGTATTTAGAGACATGGGAAGTGCCTTTATTGTCGCATTAATGCTAATTTATTTTATTCTAATCGGCTACTATCGCTCCTTTATGATTCCAGCTATAGTTATGGGAGCAATTCCCCTAACCATGATAGGAGTTTTCCCTGGGCACTGGCTAACAGGGCAAGCCTTTACCGCAACCTCAATGATAGGAGTAATTGCCCTCGCAGGGATAGTAGTGCGTAACTCGCTGCTCCTAATAGACTTTATTTTAGAGTACCGTAAAGCGGGTTATGGACTTAAAGAAGCAGTTATTGAAGCAGGAAAAGTTCGTTTTAGACCCATAATCCTCACCGCCCTAACCATAGTGCTAGGCTCAATGACCATGATAACCGACCCAGTATTTGGAGGACTAGCAGTCGCCCTAATCTTTGGCACAATCTCCTCAACCGTGTTAACCCTATTAGTAATTCCACTAATGTACTTCATCTGGCAATGGCATGGCGGTGAAAAATATAAATATCAAGCAGCCAAGGTCTCCTAGCACTAGCATAGTGTTTGGAGACCTTCGCTAACTATATACCCTAATTCAAACATAGAAACACAAATATTGCATAAGCTATTGATTACACAGCAAAAAAACGTCACCCGAACCTATAGGTGCGACTAATGTTTTGTTTTTTGCTGTGAAACCAATATCTTGCACACTATTTTGCGTTTCTATATTTGGATTGGGGATATAGAGCTTTGGGGAAGAAACAAGTGAGTCTATTCCAATTTAAAAAAGAGTCTGAAATTAAGAAAATTATTTCTGTGCAAAGTCAGTTTAAATAATTTTTTCGTTATAATTGTAATTTTTTTGTCGGCTAGTGTGACATCTCATAATGTATTTAAACAGAGTTAACTTATTGACAGTTGCCAATAAGTTAACTGATGTTATGCAGTAGACGATTTTAATTTTTGTAATTCATCAAAAGCTTGCCGAATAGCATTAATATAAAGCTTCGATTTTAAAGCAAACTTATTCAACCCTTGCTGGATACTGAGAATCTCCAATCGAGCGGTAGCATAAAGTGACATGAAGATATGATTGCTTTGTGTTCTCACTGTCCTTGCCGGTGATTTTGCCATACTAGTATTCGATTTTATGCTTTTATGAAAGATCTCTACTTTCCACCGTTTTTGGTAGATTGTTTCGAGGGTCGTTGCCGTTGCGCTTAAATCATTGCTGATCAGATAAAGAGTGCCTGTGCTGCCATCTTTGTTTGTAAAGACTTGACGGTGAAAAAGTACGGGGAATTCCAGTCCTTTAACCCACCCTTGCATAGGATTTTCTGTCCATTGAATAGAATCAATAGGTGTATAACGACCCTTTGCCTTGTCTTCTTTGGTTAAAGCAATCAATCGGTTGCTTTTTAAAGCAAAAATAAAATATTTTTGGCTCTTCTCCGCCATTATGACAAAAAAGGGATATTAAAGCACCATTTAACC
>CAZRMK010000036.1:0-18389 GCA_964601165.1 uncultured Piscirickettsiaceae bacterium
GAATTATAATATGGGTCATTAAAGATTATTTCCATAATATCCTTTTACACATAACATTTAGTATAAGGCAATATCGCCCGAACTTAGTTAGCATACACTAAAAAACATGTTTTTTTGCAATGTATTTTTTGTCATGTCAATTTGCCCTAATATCCTGTATTATGAGGGTAATCTGTTATTCTTGTATAGAGGTAAACATGTCTGTTAAAGATAGACGCTTATTAGACGAGATGCGTGATTTGTTGCGTAGGCTTGGTTATGCTTTTCGTACTGAGGAGACTTATTGTGATTGGGTGCGTCGGTTTGTTAAATTTCATTCTTTGCAGAGTCGTGATGAGCTATTTGTTGATCCTGAAGCTAAGGTTGAGAAATTTTTAACTTATTTGGCAGTTCAGAAACAGGTGGCTCCTTCTACGCAAAATCAGGCTTTGAATGCTTTGGTGTTTTTGTATTCTAAAGTTTTACAACGCTCTTTGGAGGGTGTGAGTGCCAGCCGTTCTCGTAAGGAGCCTAGAATTCCTGTGGTGTTAATTAAGGATGAGGTTAGTCAGATTTTAACTTTAATGGATGGAACTTCTGGTTTAATCGTTAAGTTATTATATGCAAGTGGTTTACGAATTTCTGAGGCGGTTCGTTTACGAATTCATGATATAGATTTTGGCTTTAAGCAAATTACGGTTAGAGATGGTAAGGGTAAGAAGGATCGGGTTACTCCTCTTGCTGCGGGGATTGTTGCTTCGTTAAAGTTACATTTGGAAAAAGTTGCTTTAATTCATCAACAAGATTTGGATAAGGGCTTTGGTGCGGTTTATTTACCTTTTGCTTTGGCTAAAAAGTACCCTAATGCAAATAAGGAACTGGGTTGGCAATATATTTTTCCTAGCCGTAGCATAGCGGCTGATCCTCGTTCAGGGGTGAAGCGTCGCCATCATGTTGATCAGTCTGTTATTAATAAGGCTATTAAACGCTCTGCCAAGCAATGTGGAATTATTAAGAGGGTTTCTGCTCATACTTTTCGTCATTCTTTTGCGACACATTTATTGCAAACAGGAACGGATATTCGTACTATTCAATCTTTACTGGGGCATGCCGATTTACAAACCACGATGATTTATACCCATGTGTTAAATCAAGGTGGGCAGGGAGTTACTTCTCCTTTTGATTTGTTATGACTATTATTAATCTAGAGCAAGCAGTTACGGCAATTAAACTAGGTGAGGTTATTGCTTATCCAACCGAGGCGGTTTATGGATTGGGGTGTGATCCTTTTAATCAAACTGCGTTTAACTGTCTTTTGAAGTTAAAACAACGTCCGATTGAAAAAGGGGTGATTTTAATTGCTTCTAGCCTTAGTCAAATTATTGATTTGGTGATGATTGAGGGGGAGGTTTGGACTGAGAGGGTTTTGGAATCTTGGAAAAAAGCTAGTAGTTTAGAAGGTTCGCCAATCACTTGGATATTGCCTGCAACTAGCAAGGTTTCTAGCTGGATAACTGGTGGGCGCTCGACTGTGGCAGTAAGAGTGACTAGCCATCCAGAAGTAAAGGCTTTGTGTGATTTATTAGGCATGCCTTTGGTATCAACCAGTGCGAATATAACGGGATTAGAGCCTGCTAAAACTATTCAAGATTGTCATGATTATTTTCCATGCACAGATATTTTATCTGGTGAAGTAGGTGGAAATAATAGCCCTTCTCAAATTTGGGATGCAGTTACTTTGCGGCGATTGCGTTAGGAATTTACAAGTAGCAAATCTATCGTCATAAATGCAGAATTATCTTAAATTCAAAACGTCTTGCATATCAAACAGCCCTTGTTCTTTGTCTGCTAGCCATAAACAAGATCGAGTAGCTCCTTTGGCAAAGGTCATTCTACTGGAGGCTTTGTGAGTAATTTCGATTCTCTCGCCTTCTGTAGCAAATAAGACGGTATGGTCACCAACAATATCGCCTGCTCTTATGGTAGCAAAGCCGATAGTATTAGGGTCTCGTGCTTCGGTGATACCTTCTCGCCCATAAACTGCACATTCTTTTAGGTCTCGACCTAGAGTTTTTGCAATTACCTCTCCCATTCTTAAAGCTGTTCCTGAAGGGGCATCTACTTTGTGGCGGTGATGCCCTTCTATGATTTCAATATCGTAACCTTCGTTAAGAATTTCTGCGGCTTGCTTAAGTAGCTTTAGACATAGATTTACGCCTACACTGTAGTTAGCGGCAAAAATAATAGCGATTTGTGTAGCGGCTTGGTCTATTTTAGCTAGTTCTGATTGATCAAATCCTGTAGTTCCTATCACTATTTTTTTTTGATTGGCAACGCATATTTTTAAATTATGCAGTGTTGTTTCTGGCGTGGTGAAGTCTATTAGTAGATCAAAGTCGTTAATCACTGCTTCAATATTATCTACAAGGTTTATTCCTAATTTTACAATACCAGAGAGTTCTCCTGCATCAACTCCGATTAGTGAACTGTTTGGGCGTTCAATTGCCGCATTAAGTGTTAAACCTTTAGTTTGATTAACTGCTTCAATTAAGGTTTTTCCCATACGACCAGAGGCACCAATAATTGCTATACGCATAATTTAATTCCAAGGTTCATTATTATCTTTTTTGTTATTTTTCTTAGCAGTTTTTTTATCATCTTCACCGGTAAAAAAAGATTTTACTGAATTAAAAAAGCCATGTTCTTTCGGGCTATGCTGTTTGTAATGCTTGCCTTGCAGACTTTCTTCAAAGGATTTAAGCAACCCTTTTTGTTCGCTAGTGAGCTTAACCGGAGTTTCAATATGAATTTGAACTACCATATCGCCAACACGAGAAGAACGCACTGATTTAACACCTTTTTCTGATAATTTAAACCTTTGTCCAGATTGAGTACCGGCAGGAATTTTAAGGCTTGCACGACCATTTAGACTAGGTACTTCAATAGACCCGCCAAGAGCAGCAGTTACAAAAGACAAGGGTAGTTCACAATATAAGGTGTTACCATCGCGTTGAAAAATTTTATGTTTTTTAACCCGAATCCGAACGTACAAGTCACCTTTTGGCGCTCCTGTTTCCCCTGCCTCTCCTTCCCCTTGAATACGAATTCTATCTCCAGTATCCACCCCTGCTGGAATTTTAACCGCTAGTGTTTTATGACCATGAGTAATTCCTTCTCCACGACAGGTTTTACAAGGAGTTTTAATTATTTTTCCTTGCCCATGACATGCTGGACAGGTACGTTGTACAGCAAAGAAACCTTGTTGCATTCGCACTTGCCCCTGCCCTTGGCAGGTAGGACAGGTTTGCACGTCAGAACCTTTTTCTGCACCCGTTCCAGTACAAGCACCGCACTGGTTTTGAGTAGGGATTCGAATATCAACATTTGTTCCAGAAACTGCATCTTCTAAAGAAAGATCGAGTTCATATTGTAGGTCTTCTCCTGCTTGTGGACCTCTTTGTCCAGAAAATCCGCCACCGCCAAAAATGTCGCCAAAAATGTCGCCAAAATCAGAGAAACCTCCACCTCCAAATCCGCCTGCACCTGCACCCTGCCCGCCACTAACTCCTGCATGACCAAACTGGTCGTAGGCTTGACGTTTTTGCGGGTTAGACAAAATCTCATAAGCTTCTGCGGCTTCTTTAAATTTATCTTCTGCTTGAGAATCATCCGGATTTCTATCTGGATGATAGCGCATAGCAAGTTTACGGTAGGCTTTTTTAATTTCTCCTTCTGACGAGGTTTTAGAAATTTCTAAAATTTGATAATAACATCTTTGGTTCATAGTTTTTTAAATTCGTTTTGATTAAACAAAAAAGGGCAATCCGTATGAATTACCCAGTGTAGATAGCGATTTAATACGTAGCTTCTCAAAAACTCAGGGCAAGAAACGCCTCGTTCCCATGCTTTGCGTGGGAATGCATACTTTTTGTGCCTTTAAGGTAGGTATGAGTTCCCACGCTGGAGCATGGGAACTAGATGTTGCCCCGAGTTTTTGAGAAGTTACTTTAATACGGCTTAATAACTATCATAAAACCGATATTTATTTTTTATCACCGTCTTTTACTTCTTCAAACTCAGCATCAACAATATCATCATCTGCTTTAGATGAACCTTGTTGCTGTGCTTCTGCACCTGCTTCTGGAGCTTGTTGTGCATAGGCTTTTTCGGTCACTTTTTGGCTAGCAGCAGCTAAAGCTTGAGTTTTTGCTTCAATTCCTGCTTTGCTATCACCTTTAATAGCTTCTTCAAGTTCTTTAATTGCAGATTCAATCATTTCCTTTTCAGGATCGTCAACATTATCGGCTTGCTCTGTTATTAACTTACGTGTGCCATGAATCATAGAATCTGCCTGATTACGCACTTCTACCAGTTCTTTTAGTTTGGCATCTTCTTCAGCATGAGCTTCTGCATCATTTACCATTGCTTGTATTTCTTCATCTGATAATCCTGATGAAGCTTGAATGGTAATTTTTTGCTCTTTTCCTGTCGCTTTATCCTTAGCCGATACATTTAAAATACCATTAGCATCTATATCAAAAGTAACTTCAATTTGCGGTGTCCCACGAGGTGCGGGTGGAATTTCATCTAGGTTAAATTGACCTAATGATTTATTTCCAGAAGCCATTTCACGCTCTCCCTGTACAACGTGAATGGTCACCGCAGATTGGTTGTCGTCTGCTGTTGAGAAAGTTTGTGACTTACGTGTTGGGATGGTGGTATTTTTTTCAATTAGCTTGGACATTACTCCACCCATCGTTTCTATTCCTAAAGATAATGGAGAAACGTCAAGTAGTAGTAGGTCGTTAACATCACCAGAAAGAACACCGCCCTGAATAGCCGCACCCATTGCAACAGCTTCATCTGGGTTAACATCTTTGCGAGGCTCTTTACCAAAGAATTCTTTAACCGCCGCCTGTACCATAGGTACTCTAGTAGAGCCTCCTACTAAGATGACATCGTCAATTTCTGAAGCTGATAGCCCTGCATCTTTAAGTGCTATTTTGCAAGGATCAATAGAACGCCTAACTAAATCTTCAATTAAGGATTCAAACTTAGCACGAGTAATTTTCATATTTAAATGCTTAGGCCCTGTTGCATCAGCAGTGACGTAAGGCAAATTAATGTCAGTTTGTTCACGAGAAGATAGTTCTACTTTAGCTTTTTCTGCCGCTTCACGGACTCTTTGCAGTGCCAATTTATCTAGCTTAATGTCAACATTTTGGTCTTTTTTGAACTCTGTTGCAATATAATCAACAATCACATTATCAAAGTCTTCACCACCTAAAAAGGTGTCGCCATTAGTGGATAATACTTCTACTTGCTTTTCGCCGTCTAGGTCTGCAACTTCGATAATAGAAATATCAAAAGTTCCGCCTCCTAAATCATAAACAGCAATTTTACTATCGCCGGTGGCTTTATCCATGCCGTAAGCCAGTGCGGCTGCGGTTGGTTCATTAATAATTCGCTTAACTTCTAGTCCAGCAATTTTACCTGCATCTTTAGTTGCTTGACGTTGTGCGTCGTTAAAATAAGCGGGAACTGTAACCACTGCTTCGGTTACTTCATAACCTAAATAGTCTTCTGCAGTTTGCTTCATTTTAATTAAGGTTTTAGCTGATACTTCTTGTGGTGATAATTTGTTACCGTCCACTTCAACCCAAGCATCGCCATTATCAGCGGCTACAATTTTATAAGGCACCATGTCTTTATCTTTAATGACTACTTTGTCATCAGCTCGACGACCAATTAGTCTTTTAATGGCAAACAAGGTATTTTCTGGATTAGTAACGGCTTGACGTTTAGCAGAATCGCCAACCAACACTTCTCCATCTGAGGTATAAGCAACAATTGAGGGGGTAGTGCGAGCTCCTTCAGAATTTGGAATGACTTTAACATCTTTTCCTTCCATAACTGCCACACAAGAGTTGGTTGTTCCTAAATCAATACCAATAATTTTTGCCATTTTAAATTCTCCTAAATTTTATTTTTACCTAAATCCTGCAAGTGCTTGCACATATCTGGCGTAAGCTATTGATTTGTAAAGCAATTTTCATTCGAGCGGAATACTTATTGATATTCCCAAAGAATTAAAATTTGCTATACGAATCAAGAGCTTACGTCAGATATGTGCAAGCACTTGCAGGGTTTAGGTTTTAAATTATGCTAGACCCTTACAAAGGTCATAGACCATTTGTTTGGTCATTTTTTAAGTTGTTGTTTATATAAGGCTGTTAATTTTCTTTTCAAGCTAGAGACTAGCTTTTACTAAAATTATTGAGCAACAATCACTCTAGCCGCTCTAACGAGCCTGTCGTTAAGAACATAACCTTTTTGAAAGACTTCTACTACGGTTTGTGATTCATGGTCTGGTGAAGGTACCATTGTCATGGCTTCGTGCAATTTTGGATTAAACTTTTCACCAGCAGGATCAATCCTTTCAACGTCAAACTTCTCCATCACGTCTAAGAAAAGTTTAAAGGTCATATCTAGCCCTTCACGAATACTCTCGGCAGAAGCCTCTTTTTCTGCCGCAGCATCCATCCCCATTTCCATCGAGTCTAAAACTGGAACCAATTCTTTCACAAATTTATCTAATGCAAATTTACGAGCATTTTCGACATCCATTCTAGTGCGACGACGTAGGTTTTCCATATCTGCCATGGTTCTTAAAGCAAGTTCTTTTTGCTTCTCTAATTCCATTTGGGCATTAGCAAACAAGGCTTCTATATCACGCTCAACCGCCTCTTCTGCTTGCTCTAAAGTTTTTTCTTCTGGTTCCAAAGCTTCTTCTTGAATTTCATCCACTGTCGGAATTTGCTCTTCATTTAATGCTGTTTTATTATCAGACACTTTTCTGCCTCCCATTTCATTTTAAGTCCAAATATTAATAGGGATTAGCTATTATTTTTCAAGAGACTGTGAAGGATTTAATTTCTTAAATTCCTAAACAGAAACATCAATAATGTGCAAAATATTGTTTTCATAGAAAAAGAATGCCTGACAAATCAGAATAGCACCTAAATTCTGCAAGTGCTTGCACACATATAGCACAAGCTCTTGATTCATATAGCAAATTTTAATTCTTCGGCAATACAATTACGTATTCCGCTCGAATTAAAATCACTTTATAAATCAACATCTTGCACTATATACATTAACAACTTGATGCAGGATTTAGGTGGCACTGTCAAGCTTCACTACATCATTACGCAACCAAGCTTTGCAAACTCTCTACCCACGATATTTTAAACGCCTCATCAGTATAAAACAGTTTATACAACTCACGTTCGTCTTTACGCCGTTTCAGCATGACTTCTTTAAGTATTTTATCAAATGCCAGTTTGCGATTATGCGGGTCTGGATTGTTCTTGTACTTGGATTCAAAGTCGCTATGTGCCTTGATACTGTCGGAGATGTTAATAAATTTTACACGCTGCTCCTCTGGTGTTGCACTCCATCCCTGAAACCAGCGTTCATTGAAGGAACTAACAATTTTATCCAGAAAACCATCTTCATCTTCTTCACCTACACCGCGTGGGTTTGGGTTTTGTGGATCAACTTCGGCTTCTGAATCATCCAGCCCAATAGAGAGGTTAAGCTTCATACGCTTCAAACCATAAGATGACAAATCAACAGATTCTAGCAACTTATCCAGAAAATCTTGATCAGAATCTTTGACATTAAGCTTTGGAATAAGGAATTTTAGGAACCAGAACAGCTTTTCCCAATCGATTATCTCAAACGGCATGATCGACGCCATTTGTCCGTATATTTTTACAAACTGCTTTGCCTTGATCTTGAAATCTATCTTCTCTTCGTTCTCCAAATTCAATTCATTATTAAAGCGGTTTGCGGCAACATCAATGATTGGACTGAGTTTGTTTGCCTCCTCTTCGTTAAAAAACCGCTCCACGAAATCTTCCACTTCCTGCCATTCATAAACTCCAACATTATCCAAACCACCTTTTAGGTCATGTAGAACATTTACATCGGTAGCTTTTGACAGGCTGGTTGCGGTATAGAAAGGGTCAAAGGCATCCTTAATATCCTCAACGCTGTTAAAAAAATCTAAAACAAACAGGTCTTCGGTTTTCTTGCCCAAGCTCAAAGCGGAGCGGTTAAGCCGTGATAATGCCTGCACTGCCATCACCCCTTGCAACTTCTTATCAACATACATCGCTGCCAGCTTAGGCTGGTCAAAACCAGTCAGATATTTATTGGCCACGATCAACAGTCGATATTCATCAGTATTAAATTTATCTCGAGTTTTTGCTTCGGTGAAACCGTTTATTTCAGCTTCGGTATACTCGATGCCATCCACATTTTTATCACCAGAAAAGGCAACTACCGCCTTAAACGGACTTCCCTTCTCTACAAGCAAATTCGTGATAGCTTTGTAATACCGAATAGCCGTTTCGATATTCTGCGTAATCACCATTCCCTTGGCCTTACCGCATAGCTTTTTAGTGCTCACTACGTTGGGAATGAAATGCTCCAGCATGATCTCTGCCTTGATGTTGATCGTCTTCTGATTTCCTTCCACATAGGCACGCAATTTACCCTGTGCTTTCTTAGTGTCAAATTTGGGGTTCTCGCTAATCGACTTTTGAATCTCATAATAGCTTTTGTAGGTCGTGTAATTGGCTAGCACGTCCAGAATAAAACCCTCTTCAATCGCCTGTTTCATGCTGTACAAATGAAACGGCTCAAAACTGCCATCCATCTGTTTTTGTCCAAACTTCTCTAGCGTTATATTCTTAGGTGTTGCGGTAAATGCCAGATAAGAGGCATTGCCTCGCATCTTACGGCTTTGCATCGCCTCCACAGCTTTATCCTGTGCATCCATCTCATCGTTATTCTTACCGCTGGCATCTTTACCCATGGCACGGTTCATATTGTCATGCGCACTGCCGCTTTGCGAACTGTGAGCCTCATCAATTATCACCGCAAACTTCTTGTCGCTTAGGTCAGCAATACCATCAATAATAAATGGGAATTTCTGAATAGTGGTGATAACAATCTTCTTACCATCTTCAAGAGCAGTTCTCAATTCACGAGAGCTTTGCACTGGTGCGATGATGTTCTTGACCTCGGAAAATTCCTTGATGTTTTCGCGCAACTGCTTGTCCAGCAAGCGGCGATCCGTCACCACGATCACACTATCAAATAACGGCTTTTCTTCGCCCCCATGATAGACCTCAATCAACTGGAACACAGCCCAAGTGATCGAATTAGATTTCCCTGAGCCTGCCGAATGGTGAATAAGATAAGTCTGCCCCGCACCATGTTCGCTAGCATGTGCAACCAAACGACGCACCACATCTAGCTGATGATAACGAGGGAAAAATAACGTACGTTTGGCAAGTGCGTCTTTAGGCGCACCATCAAGGCGTACGAAATGCTGGATAATATTAGCAAGGCTTTGTTTGGTAAAAATCTCCTCCCACAAATATGCAGTTTTGTGACCCTCCGAATTGGGCGGATTGCCTTGGCTATGATTATCGCCCTTATTGAACGGCAAAAAGAACGTCGACTTACCCGCCAATTTGGTAGTCATATACACTTCATCCGTATCCACTGCCATATGCACCAAACAGCGAGCAAACTGTAACAAGGGCTGGCTGTTGTCGCGGTTTTCACGGTATTGCTTGGTGCCGTGATTGCGGGCGTTCTGACCCGTCCACTGGTTTTTTAACTCCAAAGTGATAAGTGCGATACCGTTGATAAACAGCACCATATCTATTTCTTGCAAAGGGTTCGCCTGCGAATAGCGTACTTGGCGGGTGATGCTAAAAATATTAGCAGCAAAATTTTTATGCACAGACTCAGAAGAACTAGCAAGCGGTGATGGATACATCAGGCTAAAAGATGCATTATCCACCTTCAGACCTTTTTTTAGCATATGCAAAATACCATGCTTTTTTATCAATTTATCGAAGCGTTCAATTACTCTGAGTTTCCAGTTAGACTGCTTGCGTAACTTATCTAGCTGTTCTGCCTGCGTATTCTCAAGAAACTGCCAGAACAGACGGGTATCAATAGCAAATTTTGCGTCAAAATCATCGGCAAAGCCCATCACAAAGTGCTGGCTCGCACCATAAGCGACAGATGGCTCCGCCACTGAATTTGCGCCCACCTCTTCCTTACAAGTACCAGTAAGTGCTTTTTCAATCAAGGCTTCTAGTGCCTGCTCGTTTGTTTTACTGACCATGAATAAGACTCCCTTACACTACCTTGATCTTGCCGGTGACAGCGGCATTGATCAGCATGGTTTTATATTCGTTGAGTTTTGTAATCTGGTTTTGTTTGATGGTGATGGCGGCGTTGATTTTTCCTGTTTCAATATCCAAAAAACGTGCAATTTCTTTTTGCTCTTGCTCGGGCGGCAAAATAACATGCGTTCCCTTAATGATAGACTGGGTAATACTATAGACCTTTACGCCCTTAACTTTTCGTCTCATTTGAGAGCGATAACTCATTGAATCGAAAAAATATGCGAGATGGCGATAAATCATTTTAGCTTTTGGTCGAGCAATGACTGTATGATAGCCAGCAAAAACTTTTTGATCGCTGTTCAAGTATGTGAAATTTCCAGAACCTTCTAAATCCTCCGATGTATCTGCAAAAATGAAATCCCCAAAATCTAATAAAGCACTGACTGAGTTTTCGAGGTAATCGTGTGAGACGGCTTTTAGCGGATTTTTTTCGGGGTCTAACTCAAATCCATACTTGGAATGAATTTCCCCGTAATTCACACAAGGCACACCCTCATCTTGCAGGTTTTCTTTGGTTATCGTTAGACCTTTTCCGCAATCAAAAAGGTATCGAAACCGCTTCACCTCCCAATGCGCCGGGATTTTTCCGATCCAGTCTACGCCGCTGTCTTTCATCGGGGCGTCGGGGTTCAGGCCTTTGGTGACGGCGTTCTGGATCAGGATTTGTTTACGCTCGCCCAAAAGCGCAATCTGGCGGCGCTTGATCCCCACCAATTCATCAATCTTGGCGGTCTTGTCATCAAGGAAACCCGCAATGGCAGTTTGTTCGGGGAGTGGAGGGAGCATCAACTCAAAGTTTTTGATATTTGAAATAGCCACTCCGCCGATAAGACCTGTCATGCTCGAATAGAATTGCTTTTGGAATGGCCCTGATTTTAGCAAATAAAAAGTGTATTTGGGATAGTGGCATTGCTTTGTATCGACACATGCAAGTTTATTTACAAAACAAACATTTTCTCTAGTAAAGGCAATTTTTCGACCTGCACTCCCGCCTTCTATGCAAATCAAACTTGTCTTTTTTGGCGTGAGCTTAAATTTAGTGTGTTCTTTAGGAATTCTAAGACCATTTTTATAATCAATAGATGAAGTTTCAGCCGTTATGTCCTTCGATGAAATATATGCATATCCAACCGTCGTATCGTCGGATTCATATGACTTTTTTTGATCTTCATTTAGGCTATCGCCGTTGTATAGAGAGGCAATGAATTTAAGTTTCGCGGTCCCCCACCCCACAGGTATCTCCCCAATCCACTCCACGCCGCTATCCTTATATTCCGCATACCTCTGCATCATGCGTCTAGCCCCAGAATATCCGCCATCAGCCCCTCGGCCTGTTGTTCCAGTTGCAGAATATCGGCGGTCACGGCCTCTAGACTGCGCAAGGGTTTGTGGTGGTAGAAATATTTGTTAAAGCTGATTTCGTAGCCAATTTTTACGCTGTCTAAATTAATCCATGCTTCATTGACATGCGGTTTTACTTCGGCGTTGAAATAGCGGTGGATGGTGTCGGTATTTTCTGCTTCTAGTGGCACGGACTCTGCATCACGCAGGTCTGTGTTGTGTTGGTAGGTTAGATAATTATCGTCTACTTGTTTGTAATAGCCAAAATCTGCTAAGTTTGCCTCGGCACAACCTAGGTGCGATAGTAATTCTGCTAGTTTTTCGCCTGTCAACTTCTGCTTTCTTTTGATCACCTTCGCCGCGTTTGAGTCATACCAGCTGACCATATTTAGAATTTTATTTTTATCTGACGCGGACAATTTTATTTTTTTATCTTTGATAGTTTTGTCTAGTTTTGTTTTGAAAGCGTTGAAATCGTTGCTTTCTTCTCTACCAAAATGTAGCATCAATTTAAAGGCTAAGTCGTGCAGGTCGCGTAGTTTTTTCCAGTAGTTTTCATCTAGCAATTTGTTGCGGTTTTTGGCATTAAGGCTTATGCCATTATCTTCACACCATTCCAAAATTTCTTGACGATTGTCTTTCAGAGCATTATTGTAGACGTCATCGCCATAGCTTGTATAAATATACTGCATGGGTTCTAGTAAATGTTTATCAAAGCGTAAGGGGGCAAGGCTTTTAGCACTAAACTGGGCACGACGGCGGTCGGGTCGGTCGATGGTAACCTTGTAATAGCCAAATTTGTAATTGTTAAAAATTTTTACTGCCATGCCGCTGGGATCGTCGTTATCATCCATTTGCCGCTCAATGGGCTGGAAATCTAAGTAGGCTTGGATGATTTGCGTTATGTGTTCGGGCGTGAATTCGCTGTTTTTGTCGCCTAGATTTTTGCGTAATTTGCGGAACATTAGGTTGGCATCGATCAGCTGTACGCGTCCCTTGCGGTGATCGGGTTTGTGGTTGCTCAGTAACCAAATATAAGTGGTAATGCCAGTATTATAAAATAGGTTGTTGGGCATTTGGACAATGGCGTCAAGTAGATCATTTTCGATAATGTAGCGACGAATATTACTTTCCCCACTGCCTGCGTCGCCGGTAAACAGAGATGACCCGTTATGAACAGACGCTACACGCGAGCCAAGCGGACTATCCTTGGTTGATTTCATTTTAGAGACCATTTCCATCAAAAACAGTAGTTGCCCATCACTGGAACGCGGGGCGGCATCAACCTTGTTAGGTTTTCCCCAGTAATCGGCTAGCTTCACGAGAAAACGCGGGTCAATAACATCATTGCCATCTTTTATGTATTTGACTTCACTTGCCCAACTTTTACCATAGGGCGGGTTGGAGAGCATGAAGTCAAAACGATTACCCGAAAATTCATCGCTGGAAAGCGTCGAGCCGACCTTGATGTTTTCTGGGTTTTCGCCCTTGATCATCATGTCTGATTTGCAAATGGCGTAGGTTTCATCGTTGATTTCTTTGCCGTAAAGGTAAACATCGGCAGTAGATCGAATTGCACCGTGTTGGTCTGTGATAAAATTTTGGGATTCCGTCAGCATCCCACCACTACCGCAAGCTGGGTCATAGATGGTTAGCACGGGTGGCAGGTGGTCTTTGATTGGATCAAAGACTAGATGGGTCATAAGCTGAATTACTTCGCGCGGGGTGAAATGTTCACCAGCTTCTTCGTTGTTTTCTTCGTTGAATTTGCGAATTAACTCTTCAAAAACGTATCCCATTCCAAGGTTTGTTAGGGCGGGCAGTTTGTTGCCGTCAGCGTCTTCACAGTCGTTTGGGGTGAGGTTGATCTTTGGCGAAACAAATTTCTCTAGCACGTCCAATAATACGTCTTTGCCAGCCATGTGGCGCATTTGCTCCCTTAGACTGAAACACTCGATGATCTCTTTAACGTTATCGCTGAACCCGTTCAGGTATTCCTCAACATTTTCTAGTAGAATTTGCTGGTTGTTGGTGGCAGTTTCAGACAGCTTGCGCATGGTCCATTTGCTGGTGTTGAAGAACACGTAACCCGATATTTCTTTAAGCGGTGCATCATCCAGTTCGGTTGCTTCCATTTCCTCACGCTGGTATATCACTTCGGCAAGAATTTCGTCCTTGCTTGGCTCTAGTAACGTGTCCAAACGGCGCAACACCACCATGGGCAGGATAACGTCACGATACTTGCCGCGAACATAGACATCGCGCAGGCAGTCGTCGGCAATCGTCCAGATGAAGGAAATGAGTTTGTTGTGTGATGCGTGGTTCATTTAGGATACTTTTCTGTGTGTGGTTTTTTGTGTAAGCAATAATTAAGACCTAAATCCTGCAAGTGCTGGTACACGTAATAGCACAAGCTCTTGATTCATATAGCAAATTTTAATTCTTCGGCAATACAAGCAAGCATTCCGCTTGAATTAAAATCACTCTATAAATCAACATCTTGCACTATATGCATTAATGCCTTGATGCAGGATCTAGGTAAGAGACTCTAGCATAAATCACAAGTTCTTGCACACATCTAGCCTAGCCCAAATCCTTATATATAAATTTGAAAACTTTGCAATCAGGTAAGCTTTTGGTATCCTCTCTCTTACACATTCAAATAGAAAAATAAAAAACCGTTATGTTCAACAATATCGCTCTTTATGGAAAATTCGATGGGATTCAATCTTGGGAAACTATCGACAAGATTATTCAGTTTTTACAAAGCCGTCATAAAACTGTTTATTTAGACCGTTTTTCTTGTGCAGATTTCCCAGTAGAGCGTTACGGCATTCAACTTATTAATCGTGATGAAGAGCTTAATAAAATTGATCTTGCCATGGTTATTGGCGGTGATGGTACATTTTTAGGGGTTGCTCGCAGTGTGGTTGATAAAAACATCCCTATTATTGGAATTAATTTAGGGCGGCTAGGATTCTTAACCGACATTTTGCCTGACTCAGTCAACCCTATTTTAGATGAAATTTTTAACGGCGAATTTTTAGAAGAAAAACGCAATATGCTTGCTGTTACTATTGAGGTAGAAGGTAAAGAAGCCTTTCGCCAAATTGCTTTTAATGACGTAGTTCTTCATAAAAACAATTCTCCTAGAATGATAGAGTTTGAAACTTTCATTGATCAACGTTTTTTAAATAGTCAACGCTCAGACGGCCTTATTATCTCGACTCCAACTGGCTCTAGTGCTTATGCATTGTCTGCTGGTGGCCCCTTAATTGAACCCAATTTAGATGTTCTTAGCTTGGTGTCCATTAACCCCCACACCATGAGCTATCGCCCTATCGTTATTTCTGGCGATAGTGAAATTATGCTACGACCCCATGAAAACTGCCAAGGTACTGCTGTAATTATTTGCGATGGACACATTACTTTCCAAATAAAAGCGGGAGACACAACAACCATCAAACGTCATCCAAATTTTATTACCTTAATTCACCCCAAAGACCATGACCACTTTAAGTTATTACGTGCTAAGCTTAATTGGGGACAAAAATTATAAAATTTTCAACCCAAATCCAAAGACAGAAATGTGAAATATCCTTCCTGTACTAGATTCAGGTTTCATTTAAGGAGACCTTTGCACGAGTTAGTCGCGAGAGTAAAATGAGATAGAATTTTGCAGGTTTTAGTCAAAAAACAAGCTTAATAGCTAGCTATTGAGCGTTTTTTTGGCTGAAAGATGCGAAATTATAGCCATTTTAATCCGTGAATAATCTCGTGCAAAGGCCTCTTAAGGTTAACAACTAAATAATGTTACAAGAACTCACTATTCATAACCTCGCTTTAATTGAAAAACTCTCACTCAACTTTAAAACAGGGTTAACTGCCTTAACGGGCGAGACAGGCGCAGGGAAATCTATTCTTTTGGATGCGCTTGGTCTAACCCTTGGCAACCGTGCCGACAGTAGTCTAGTTCGTTATGGAACAGCTAGGGCAGATGTTACCGCTGACTTTGATATAGCACAACTCGATGTTGTAAAAATATGGTTAGAGCAACAAGAACTAGATGATGACGGAGGTTGCTTATTGCGACGCACCTTAACAGCTGAAGGTCGCTCTAAAGCATATATTAATGGGTTGCCGGTGTCTGCGTCACAATTAAAGTCTCTAAGTAGCTTACTAATTGATATTCACGGACAACACGAACATCAAAGACTGTTAAATAATCACAAACAGCTAGAACTGGTAGATGCCTACGCCCAACATAATCACTTGATAAAAAAATATCGTGAAAATTACCAAGTCTGGTTAGAACTTAACCAAACTTATCAAACATTACTAAACAATCAGTCAGATCACCAATCTAAAATAGAACTTTTGCAGTTTCAACTCAGTGAATTTGACAATATTTCTCCTGCTGAAGCAGAATTTAAAATTTTATCTGCCGAGCAAAATACTTTATCTCACGCCAAGGAAATTAAAACTGCTAACCAAACTGCTCATGAAAATATAGATGGCGAAAATGGGGTAGCTAATCTTTTAAATCAGGCTATTTCTGCAATTGAAAAGGTTGTAACCTATCAACCACAGCTAGCTTCAACTCTATCACAACTCAACTCATTATTAATTGATACCCAAGAGATCGCAACCGATTTGCAATATCAAGGCAATCAAATTGAACTAGACCCAGAGCGTTTAATATACCTAGATGAACGTCTTTCAGGGCTTTTTAATCTCGCAAAAAAATATCAAATTAACCCTGAAGAACTGACTAAAAAACATCAAATAATTACTGATGAGCTAGCAACGTTGGATACTGCTTCAAACTCTTTGATAGACCTGCAAGAAGAGATTAATCAAGCTTGGATAAGCTTAAACCAAACTGCACAAGCACTTTCAAAATCGCGACAAGTTGCCTCCAAAAAACTTAGCCAAACTGTTACCCAGTCCATGCATTCGTTAGGTATGACTAACGGTTTGTTTGAAGTTGCCTTATTGGATACAGAAAAACCTAATAAAACAGGAATTGACCTAATAGAATTACGTGTCACCGCTAACACCGGTCAGCCATTACAAGCTCTTTCTAAAGTCGCCTCTGGCGGAGAACTTTCTCGAATTAGTTTAGCCATTCAAGTTGCTTGTGCCGAAGTTGCTAGCATTCCAACCCTTATTTTTGATGAGGTAGATGTTGGGATAGGCGGAGGCATTGCTGAAGTAGTGGGAGAAAAAATGCAAACTCTTGGAATACAACGTCAAATATTTTCCATTACGCATTTAGCACAAGTAGCGGCATTTGGTAATCAGCACCTTCTCATTGAGAAAACTTCTGATGATCAAAAAACCACCACTCAAGTAAAAGTGTTACTAAAAGAAAACCGAATTAAAGAACTGGCTAGAATGCTCGGCGGTAAAACCATCACCCAACAAACTTTAAACCATGCAGAAGAAATGCTGTTTTTTGCCCAGAAAAACACCTAATCATAATACCTAAATTTTGCAAGTGGTTGTGGTTATAGTAGCGGAATTGAGTAGGAAAAAAAGAAAATGGTGGGTCGTGCGCGATTCGAACGCGCGACCAATTGGTTAAAAGCCAACTGCTCTACCAGCTGAGCTAACGACCCTGATAGAAATTGCTAAATATTATTAAATAAGAAAATAAATTTTAGACTTAGAAATTTTGATCCAAAATGGTGGGTCGTGCGCGATTCGAACGCGCGACCAATTGATTAAAAGCCAACTGCTCTACCAACTGAGCTAACGACCCTCTCTGGAATTGGCGTATTATACAAGCTAAATGGCTTTTCGCAAGTTATATTTTTTAGCTAAATCCTGTAAATGCTTGTGCATATATAGTGAGACCTTTGCATAATTAAAGTACGGTTTAGGGAATGCAGAAAATAGTGCATTTTTACCCAAAAACAAGGAGAATAGCTAGCTATTTGACGAGTTTGCAGGACTTAGCTTTCCCCCTAAATATATCGTGTAGCGTCTCTCACTTGTGCATCTACAAAGCCTTGCTTTCTCAAGCGACAAGAATCGCATACTCCACAAGCCTTTCCTTTTTCACTTGCTTGATAACAAGAGACTGTCAAGCTGTAGTCTAGCCCTAAACGATTTCCTAATTGAATGATCTCTGCCTTAGTTAAGTCTATTAAAGGGGTTCTAATAGAGACTAAAACGCCTTCAATAGCTTGTTTAGTTGCTAAGTTAGCCATAAGTTCAAAAGCCTGAATATATTCAGGACGACAATCTGGGTAGCCTGAATAATCAACGGCGTTTACACCAATAAAAATCTCATTAGTTTCCACCACTTCTGCTAAAGCTAAAGCATAAGACAAAAAAATGGTATTACGAGCTGGTACATAGGTGACAGGAATCTCCTGCGACACGCCTGAAATAGGTACATCAATATCTAAGTCAGTTAAAGCCGATCCTCCAATCGTATTCATCTTCATTTCAACCACTCTATGAGTTTTTACATTAAAATGCTTAGATAAATACAAAGCCGCTTCTAATTCGGCATGATGCCTTTGTCCATAATCAAAACTAATGGTATGGCATTCATAACCTTGTGCAACTACATCTGCCAAAACAGTAGCTGAATCCAGCCCTCCTGATAATAGAATAACTGCCTTTTTAACCTTATTGACCATGCTTTATTGTTACACCTAAATTCTGCAAGTGATTGTGCATATATAGCGTAAGACATTTATTTGTAGAGCAATTTTAATTTGAGCGGAATACTTATTGATATTCCTGAAAAATTAAAATTTGCTAGCTATACGAATTAAT
>CAZRMK010000037.1:0-12024 GCA_964601165.1 uncultured Piscirickettsiaceae bacterium
ATGAAAATAAAAAAGGTTGGCAAGGTAGGTAGGGTTGGCAATGTTTCCATAGCCCAAAAAGGTATGCAGTCTTTATCTTCTAAAGCAAGAGCCACGCCTTCTAAAAAGAAACCAGTAAAACCCCCTAAAACTTCATTTGCAGAAATGCTAAGAGAGTTAAAGCGTACTATTCAGACCGCCAGTAAAGACATTACATTAGACGGTTTTCTAGCCTATGCTGACATGGAGCGTGTAGATAGAGCCAAAAAGCAACTAAAAGTATTCTTTGTCAATTCTTTTAAAAAAGGTGTGTTTACTTTTGTGGTTAAATCTAGTGGGATGACACAAGGAGAACAGTCATACAATGTTAAATTGCAGTTTAAAGAATTAGAGTCATTATCGGTAATGCAGAGCCACGATACCGCTATAAAATCAAGCAATTTAGGTATTGAGTGTTCGTGTGATGACTTTAAATACCGCTTTAGATATTGGCTAACAAAAATGAAAGCATTGCCATCAGGAGCGTTACAGGAACATAGGTTTCCTAAAATAACTAATGCCAAACAAGAGCATGTTTTTCTTTGCAAGCATTGTATTTTAGTGCTAAATGGTGTTTCTAAACCCAGTTTTATGAATGGCATATTTAAAAGATATTTCAATAACTTACAGCAAGGCAAAAGAACTGTACGGGTAACCAAAAAAGATACAAGCAAATCTTTCTCAAGTGCTATTGCATCAAAAATTAAAGATTAAGAGGAATTAATATGCAGGCAGTTTTTCTAACAAATGCCCTAGTGGGGCGTACTAAAAAGCTGTTAGCTTATATAGGTGCGAGGGGTATTGATATTAATGTTTACCTACCAAATCAAGCCGTAACAATCAATAGTATTGATGCAATACATGGCGATTTCAATATACCTACTTTAGGGAGCGACAATGCCACGCCTAGCAACATTAAATACGCCCTCAATAGTGTACCAATGAAAGCCGTATTTATGAGTGAAAGTGGAGTTTATTTAGATATGTCAGGCGAGCAAGAAAGTAATAACATAGCTACAGCCGCCTTAATAAATACCGTGGACGCATTGCCAGTAGGCACAAAATTGTTAGTTGGGAACTCCTTAAGGTATAAAGTATCTAAAATCACAGTCCTACAAGGGTATAATAACTGCTTTAAGTATAAGCTCACAAGGTATTAAGCATGGCAAAGCAAAGACAAAAGGGCAGAAGCGGAGGCAATGCAGGCACTCTTAGAAGAGAGCTAGGAACAACACAAAAAGAACTAGAAGCCGTAAAAAGTCAGTTGTATAAAGTGGAGGCACTTTCTCATTTAAATGCAGTAACAATTCCGAGAAACTTGTTTAATAACTATGCTATACAGCAAAGGTCAGTTGCTACATACAGCCGTGATACCGAGTATGCCCAACGAAGTGAAATGTATGCAGATACTTTTGTTCGTGAAATGGTTAAGGTCATTATTAATCGTGCTATAGGTACATCAATGAACGATGTTAGACCTTTTAGCATTTTATTAAAAGACGGTGTTGTAAGTGATAAATTTGAGAGTATTATTTCAGATGAACTAAAAGACTTGGAAAAACTAATTGATGAAGAATTAAACGATGTTCTTCTTGACGCTATGTTTTTTGGTGATGGGTTCTCTAAAATAGAAATGGAGCAAGGAAAGGGTGTAACCGATTTACTTAGAAATATTAGTGTTAAGCCTGTAAACATCACTCCAATTATATCTAATAAAAAGCGTGAAATAGCCTATGAGGTTGGTGGGTTAGAGGGAGCTGTAGGCAAGCAAGAAACCACTATGACACAACAATCACGAACTTATGTAGCACCAATTCATATAGCTAGACTAAATGCTAAAGGAAACGGTTTTGAGTCAGTAAGCAGCGAACAGTCGATTAACTTATCACGACTTAATTTATTTAATGATAACGAAACTATTTATGAAGACGGTATTTATGGGGGTGTTATGGAGGGTGTTTTTAATGATTATTGTGCATTTGTATGGGCTTTAAAGTCCGTTTCAAACACTCGTAAGGCAAGTGGCATATTAGAAAGATTTATTACCCAGTCGTTAGGTTCGGCATCAGATACAGATAGAAAGGTATTAAAAAAGTCTTTAGAAGCACGACTAAAGGCGACAATTAATGAATTAAAAGACAAAATGAACAACAACAACCCCGAACCAATTATAGCTAACCATGTTATCCCTACAACTGGCGATAATGTTAATTCTATCAATATACAAGAGAGCAACCCTAACTTTCAAGGATTGCTAACGATAGAAGATATTATGTTGCATATTCGCAAGTTCTGTGGGTCGATTGGGTTCGCTTTTGATTCAAGTGCCTTTTCACAAACAATCGGTGGGGGCGAGAAAGATGGGCTTGTCCAAAACTCATTACAGATGGACGCACAGGGCGTACAAATACGCAAAGCAACAAGGGGTTATATAAAATCCATTGTAAAAGCCCATTTTTTAAGCAAATATGATTTAGATATAAACGACAAGTATATTACCATTGACTTTCAAAGCGTATTAAACTCTTCTAAGATGATAGCAGAACAACAAAGAATGGAAGCAGTATCAAACACCCAACAAATGTTTGGTATATTGTCAGAAATTAAAGGTTTTGGGTTTTCAGACAGCGAAGAATCGAGAAAGCACTTAGCTAGTATTCTTAAAGATGCTTTGCCGCAAACAATGACGGATAAAGAAGAAGCTTTAATTTTTTTGGTAAACGAAGCATTAAAACCACCGCCAGCAGAAGAGGGTATGTAACATGAAAGACAATAAACACATCAAGCAAAATAGCGATGGCTCAATGGAAGTAACAGTAATTTTTGACCCGTTTGGGCATCAAGGACATTACCTATCAAAGCCCAAGCCGTACTCTATCAGCCATTATAAACAAATGGTAGATAGTAAAGAAACACAAATACACATTGCGAACGGCTACGCCTTGGGCGGTTATACACATGACATACGACACCCAGTAGGGCATTTGCTAGAAACAGATGCATTTGGAAATAAAATAATTCCGTCTTGCAAAACTCTTTCGATGACTTGGAATAGCGACAACACTATAACTCATAAACAGTTAGTGCTGAATAACACAGAGGGGAAAGAGATACAAAAGTTAATATTACAAGGTGTAGGTGGGTTTAGTTCCGTGCATAACTTAAACACCAGTACCTTTTATGGGCTTGACTATGTAGCAACTCCACGGTATTCATCTAACCGTGTAATAATTGCTAATTCTTGCAATGGGGGCGTGTGTAATGCTGAAAGAGATAGCTCTATTGACCTACCTACCAGTGCAGAGACAGCCGTTACAGCGTATCTTGACAGTATTGGAATAGAGAGTAAAGCAACCTTTGACGCTCTAGTTAAATTGGAAACTAACAGCATAGCATTTAACGAGCAACAACAAATAATGGACGGCATCTTTAGCCTTAAAGAAAAAGCCAATACCAGTGAAGAAATAGCCCGAACATATACGGAATCAATAGGCAAAAACTTTGCATTGGTAATGAGTCAGTTGCAAGAATTAGGGTTTGTTGTTACTGAAGATTTTCAAGTTATGCCGAGCCAGAAATCGTTAAGTAATTTATTTAAGCCTGCTAGTTTAGATAGTGCAATGAGTTTAGACGAAAGTTTCTCACAGCGAATTAGTAACCAATTACGCAAGCCGAGCAACGGCAATAATAAACCTGTTTTAGCACGACACGCAAAGTATCTAACAAGCTAGCTTAAGGGGCAGGGTATGAGTTTCAAATTTGGCAAAAATGGTCTTTTAGCTTCTTCTTTAAAAAAGGAAGATGGCGGAGTGCCACCAGTCCAAACCCCATCTGTAAAAAGCGTTAGTAGTCCGCAAGTATTGGGGATTATTACTAAAGCGGATAATAGCACGGAATTACAACTGCTTAAGAAAACAAACGATTCTTTAGATAGTATTCATAAGCTACTAAAGAAAAGAAACCTAAAGCAAAAAGTTGTTACTATTGATACCGTGCGAACAGCTGGCGTTCCACCGCATAACCCCAATGATAGTATATTAAACAATACTGTAACAGATAACACCACGGCTTTGGATAATCGTAAAACTGTTATATCAGAGAGCAATACAGAAACAATCAATAATGCTAGCGAACAACAGGTTAATACTAATAAGCAAAAGGTCGAAGTAAGAGCAAGGGACGCAAAGGGGCGTTTCTTACCAAGTCCAAATAAGAGCGTTGATGTCAATAGCGTATTGCTAGACAAATCTAACAAGGTAGCATCTGAAAAAGACAGCACTATTAGAGAAGAGAATAACCCTACTCATAAAAAAAGCATGATTCAATCTTTGGTTAATGTATTTAAAAAATCTCAACCAAGCAAAGAGAAAGCAGACGAAAAATCAAATAAAACGGCTAAAGAGCAAGTAGCTGAACAGAACACACAAGTTAAGTCAATTGATGCAGATAGAGAACAACAACCACTAGATTCACTAGGGTTAGAAGATATAACTAATGTTATTGGCGACCCTATCGTTGCTGGAATTGAAGAGGTAAGTGGGTTAGTTGGTGCGGTAACGAATACAGCTACTCAAGTGTTTAACCGTGTATTAAATGCTTACACAGGCGTGAAGTCGTTTTTTACTAGAAAAAATAAAGCTCATAAAACTGAAAAGAGTGAGCAGAAACAATCATTAAGCACTAACAGCAACTCTTTAACAAATAAAGCTAGCGTAGAAGAAGCTACACCTGAAAAAAGCATATTCCAGACCCTAATTAGTGTATTTAAAAAGACTAAGAAAGCAGATAGTAGTAAAGGTAAGTTCGCTCTTGTGAATAAACAAGAAAAGAAATCTACTATTGCCGTGCCATTTCAAGCAAGCAAAAGCAAGCAGGGCAAGACCACTAATAAAAATAAAGAAATCCACTCCACAACCCCAAAGAAAGCTGTAAGCACAACAGGGCAGAATAAACCTAAAAAAGCAAAGGGCAGTCAAAGAAAGACCGAGCCATTAATAAAAAAAACCGCTAAGCAAAAAGTTGCTGAAAACAGAAAGGGCAATAAAAAAGGCACAGGCATTGACCGTTTAATAGCAATTCTTAAGAAATTTTTTAGCAAGGAAAAAGAAGTTGCAGGCTCATCTACAAGCGGACTAAGGCGTTTTTTGCCTATACTTGCAGGAGTGGGGCTTGCCCTGCTTGCATTTGCCAAAATTTTATCTTCGTTTAGTTTAGCAGGTCTAAAAGGTGTTATATCTGCGTTTGTTGTCGCTACAAAGTCCATTACAGGTGGTTTTATTAAATGGGGCAGTAAACGCCTGTCATCATTAAAAGATTTGGCGAAATCTACCAAAGACAAAGCTAAGAAGATTTTGGTAGAAAGAAAGGCAAAAAAAGCAGAAGAAAAAGAAGCTAAAAAGAAACAAAAACAGGAGAAAGCGGAAAAGAAAAGGAAAGAAAAAGAAGAAAAGGAAAAAGCCAAACAAGAAGAGAAAAGGCTAAAAGAAAAAGCACGACTAAACAAAGAAAGTCAAGAAAAAGAAAGTAAGAAAACAGAAGAAGCCGCAAAAAGTGAAAAGGAGCTGAAAACACCAGTTGTAAAAAATGGAATAGAGCAGGCAAAGAAAAAACTAATAACAAAATCGGCTGGGAAGTCATTAGCCAAAAAAGCACCGTTAGCAGGTCTAGCCGTGGGCGTGGCTCTTGCTTTAGGTCGTGCGAACGATAAGGAGTACGTTAATGCTTTACTAGAGTTTTTGAGTGGGTTATCAGGTAGCACAGCCATAGGAGTGCCAGCTAGTGTTGCTATTGATAGCGTACTTCTTAATAGAGATATAAAAAAGCTTGATGATGGTGGTAATCCTGCTTTAGAAAGCCCGATAAGCGAAGATATTATCCCGACCAAGGCAGTTACTGGTAGAGGGGCATTAAATGCCGCTTCACCAACAAAAGACACCGAAAAAGACACTAGTGCCGATAGCAAAAGCACTACTGGCAGAGGTGGTAGAAAAGGAAAATCAGAGCGATTACGAGAAGAGCGTAAAAGAAAAGAACGTGAGCAAGCACTTTCAAAGACGAGTGGGGCATCAACAGGTATAGGAAAAGATAGCCAGCTCTTTTTAGCACTACAAAAAAATATATGGCTAGAGCTAAAGGCTATAAATACAACCTTGCATTCACAAAGAAAAGCATCTCTAGTAGTATCAGATACTAGAGAAAATACAGGAGTTTAAAGCAGTGTCCAAAAAAAAAGGGTATGTTCCTAGTTTATTAACAGCGATTGATGAAATAGAATACTGGCTCACTATTCCTGTAGGATTTTTTGTATCAAGACCTAAATTTGGTAATAACTTACATTTGTTAGCATTTAAGAACCCCGAACGAGCAAGGGAGGTTTTATCAACGATATTTGCCAAGTTGCAAGATGATTTAGGCGTAGAAGTTGCAAGTAGTGTTGATGAACTCTCTCTAGCAACAGTTGAGGGTTATGATAAGTTTGTAGTAATTATAAGATATAATAACAATAATATATCAATAGGTAATCAGTAAAGTGTCTAATACAACGCAAAGTCCAAGAGACTTTTTTAAAAATTTAGCCAGCCTTTCAGACGCTCTAAAGTCATATACGAATGACATAGGGCTTGACATGATAGCACAAGACCTGTCTTTTAAGGTTGATGAAATTAAAAAAGTAGCAATGGAGCATTTATCCATTAGCCACACACCTAGAACTAGAGAGCAAATGTTAGCTTATATGTTTTATCATGTAGGAATTGTGCATTTAAAAAAACCCCTTACATTTACAGCTACTATTACAAGCAATGATGATATTATCCTACCAGAGCGAAAAAGGTTTACGGACGGCTCTCATATTTACCATTTAGCAAGTGAGGTGCATTGCTTAGGTGGAGTTGGTCGAACTGCTACTTTTATTGAAGGAGATATTAGAACTAAAACACTAGAAAGCCCAAGTGGCACACGCTTTTTATATATTCCTTTGAGAGTTACAGTAGATAAGCTAACTAGCTTTAAAGTGTTTGTAACTAAACATGGAGAAACAGAACAAAAAGAAGCTAAGTATTCTCAAAACTTTGTAGATTTTTATAGTGATGTAAGTCTTGAATTTGTCGCAGACAACCAAACACAACTAGTTATTTTGTTAGGCAATGACAAAGGGCTAGATATTTCTGTTAATGACAAAATAGAAGTAGTCTATGCGGTAACTACAGATGCTAAAGTTGTTCCAAATAATCTAGCTATTATAGGCACAGGTTATAATATAGTAGTAGATGGGTTTATGGCAAAGACAGCGTATAAACCACTACCAACGGACAAAGAATTAGGCTACTTAATAAGATATGGTAGAAAGTCATTAGGCGATTTGGTGTTAAATCAAGACTACTTAAATTTTATATCTTATAACATGCCACAATTAATAGCAGTCAAAGTATGGCAAGACAGGGAACAAACAGTAGAAACAGGGTACGATATAGCCAATATTAATAAAATCTTTGCAGTGTATCTAGTTAAAAACAGCTTAGGGGTGATTGTAAACAACGACCCAATCATCAACGAAGAAATGACTAAGCTAGTACATAACAATAATTACGGAAGAGTGTTAGCTATTAAAAGTGCAAATATTGTACCTTTGAGCGTAGCTATTCATATAGAAGTACAAGCACCAGTTGATACCACTCTTTTACAAGATAGGATAACAAAGTCCATTGCTAAATATTATGATGACTTGACATTAAAAATAACCGATAGTATTTTGTATAGTGAAATTTTTACCGAGGTTGTAAAGATGACTAATGATTTTTCTTTGACAGTTGGAAGTATCACAAAAGGTAATTTCTCTAACAGAAATATATACTTAATAACCCCTGAGTCTATAACGCTAACCGTATCAGTTGTGAGCTAACATAATGGATTTAGAAAAGCTACTAATTAGAAATATAGATAGTAAAAGTGATAAGTTAAATAATGCTATTGATGCTATTAATGGAGCTTTGAAAGAATACACCACTAAAGATTATTATCTTGATGTAATGCCGATTTTAAGCAAAGAAGAGTTAAAGCCTGATAGTAATTATTTTACTATGGGTCGTATTACCCCTAATCCAGTTTTAACTTGCGATGAATTAAAAACAGCTAGTTACCTAGCCCCATTCTATAAAAACAAGATGAAATACAGCCCTATTGAAATGTACAGATACTTTTTTTTCATGGGCTATACTCCGAGAAGAGATAGGTTTACCATGTTTTGCTTGCCAGTAGACAGCATTAGTTCAACTGGAGAATATGACCCTGAAACAGAAATAAACAATGGTCAAGGCATTACTTTTGAGGAGTATCTGTTAATCCCTGAATACCCGACTAGCTTTACCAATTTAACCGCAGACATAATTCCGCTTTCCGCTCTAGGTTGGTTTGTGCTGATTGAAGCTACCGCCACGCCAGAGTATGAATATATTGATGGATTCACTATGGACTTTGACGAGAATGTAATGGTATGAGTTTGACAAGAAGTGACTATGTCATAAGTAATGTTTTTTTAATTGAGAGCGGTTTTGACAGTCTAGCCGAAACAGCCGACTTAAAAGGGCATATCAGTTCTAACTATAATCTGTTAGGGGGGGTTGGAGCGTGGGCGACTGTAACATTAGTTACTGCGGATATTACCGCTTCTTTAATTACCAACTCTACTTTCACTAGCCTTGAAGCCAACGCCATGGCTCTCCTTGCTTATAGCGTAGATATATCAGTTAATGCACGTAGCAATCTTGATAGTCTTACGGCAGGTGCTTTATTGCATGGTGTTTGCATCACAGCTGATACATTGACAGCTTCTCTAAGCAATAACAATATAGCCTTGCTAGATGGGTTTTCTCAAGGCTTCGATAAGGACTTGATGCTATGAGTTATGCTGACAAGGATAATTTGGATAAAGTATCAGGTAATTTACTGAGGTCAAATGTAACACTAAAAGAAGCTAAAGCCATAGTTACTTCTAAATCAGTAACAACAAGAAATAGAAGCTATTTTAAGTTTTTAGATAAAATGCCACATCAACAGCTGGCGATAGTGTTTAACTATTGTAATTATAATAGTGTAGATATGATAGCTTTCATTATAAAGCACCGCAAAATCAAGTCTAGCAATCCTACCAGGCAAAGACTCAAGCCGTTTATTGAGGCGGTGAATAAAAAGTATGATTTGGACGAGTTGCTAGAGAAAAGAGAAGAGCAAAAGCAGGCAATTAAAAAAGCAGAGAAAAGAAAAGATACTATTGTTTCAACTGTAAACGGATTAGGGCAAGTATTAAATTATTTCAACATGCCATCCAAAAGGTTAAGGGAAGCTTTAGCACAAATTGATAGCGATGGCTCTTTGCCAAAAAAGGAATATATAAACGAGTTATACACGCTAAGACAATTATTTTTAGCGAAAGCGAAAGGGGAGATAGTAACTACTCAAACAGCTGCACATTATATTGTTGAATTGATTAATGGCGAAGTAGTCAAAAAAAGATTAGTGCCACGCACTGCAAACAATGAAGAAACGACCGATTCTGTAATGGAAGTAAGAACACAGTCATACCTGCCCGATGAAAGAGCATTAATAGCAATTAAAATTCTTGATGAAATGATACTTCAAGCAGAGAGTGAATCGGAAGTTTACGCAAGTGAAAGTGAGATTATAGAAGTCCACCGCCAAGCCTTGATTAAATCGGAACAAGATAGGTTAGCTATGATAGAAGCCTATCAAAAATGAGCCGTCAAGAAAACCATAAGGCAAACCTAGATAGATTAAAGCGGTTTAATTCATTAGCTAGAGTGGTGCAAGACCCGTACTTTAAGAAACACTTTTTCAACAAGTACGCAATGGATTTGCCTAGAGCCTGCTTAGAACTATTTAGCTTAGACCTAACCTACCAACAAAGGGATATTTGGGAAGCGTATAAAAAAGGCGGTGCATGGGAGGGCGGTATGTTGCTTGTTCCTAGCGGACACGGCTGTCATGGTATCGACACACCTATAATGCGATTTAATGGCGATATTGCAAAAGTCCAAGACATCAAGATTGGCGATAAGCTAATGGGAGATGATGGCAAAACATTTAGAGAAGTATTAAGCCTAACAAGAGGACAAGAAGAGTTATACGAATTTCATACAGTTGATGGGCTTAAGCGGATATATAATAAAAGTCATATTCTTGTTTTGGTTTCAATGTATAACAAGCAAGCAGAAGTATGCGTTACTGTCAATGAGTGGCTAAAATGGAGCAATGATGAACAGCAAGCCCACGCATTTATTAAAAAAAGTACGAGCTTATCCAAAAAACCTAATTACTTAACAGTTAAAGAGGTTAGACCTGTTGGCAAGGGCGATTATTACGGCTTTGCACTCGATGGCAACCACAAGTTTTTAGATGGCGATTGCGTTGTGCAACATAATACAGGTAAGACTCTATTCATAGGTGTAATAGCCACTATGCACCTATTGTTATTTCCTGATAGCATTACAAGAATACAAGCCCCAACCATTAACCAAGTATCACAACTTTCATTTAAAGAGGTTATTAATGCCTTGCAATCTATGAAGAAAATGCACCGCATAGGTGTAGGTGGGGTGTTGATGGGTGGTAAATGGGGATTTTTACTAGATTTAATCCAAATTAATGACCGCTTAATTTACGCCAAAGGGAGTAAGAAAAGTTGGTACATTGAAGCCAAAACTGCACCGAGAAAGGATAGTACCAATCTATCAGGGCAGCACCAGTTACATTATCTTTTAATATTAGATGAAGCAAGTGGTATAGAAGACGGACATATTGAAGCATCGTTAGGTGGATTAAGTGAAGTCTTTAATAGTTGTATCATGTTCAGTCAACACACTAGATTAAGTGGCAAGTTTCACAATTTTGTAACTAATAAAACAGTTGATAAAGGTGGTATTTGGCGACTAGTAAGGTTGAGTAGCAGGTTATCCCCAAGAGTTGCACTAAAGCAACTTAAGGCATGGCTTGACCTTTATACCGATGATGAGATAAGAGTTCGCATAGACGGCTTACCTCCATTGTTGGCAACTGGCATGTTGATTAATCCAATGGATATAGAAAGAGCCTATCAAAACACTAATAGTATTTTTCAAACAGCCTTTAAAAGTATAGCTTTTAGTATTGACATAGGCTACATGGGGTATCGTGATAGTAGTGTTATTTCCGCAGCAGAAATGAAAAAAGTGGAGAACCTAGCTACTAATAAAGAAAAAACCTTTTATAAGCTATTAGATATTATTAAATACAACGGCACAGATGGCAAGCTACCAGTTGATTTTATGAAAACAATAGCTTTCCCTTACATATTAAATTTTCTTGACGAACAAAGGCAGAAAGGAATATTTTACGATACAGTTTATGTAATCACAGATGCAACCGCAGGGGGGTACGAAGCTTACACTACTCTTGAAGATTTACTATTAGAATCACAATCACATAACTTTGAAGTAAAAGGATTACAATGGGGTAGTGAGCGGCTGTATTTCGAGGATAAGAAAAGATTTATTAATGGCAGAGCAAAAGCCTATGTAAATTTAAAAGAGTCTTTGCTTGAGGGTAGATTTCAAATAACGACCAATAGCCAAGCGGATAGAACCAAGGGCGAACTTTCCAATATTGCATTTAACTATACTGATACTTTCAAATGTAAGATTTTAAGCAAAGAAGAATTGGCAAGAAAAGGCATACCCTCCCCTGATATTGCAGATACTTTAGCACAGCTCCAGCTTATAGATACAATACTTGAGCATGATAATAGCAATATAGAGCAACCAAGGCACGGATTAGAACGACAAGCGGAAGATATTAATGACGAATTCTGCGGTAGTTTGGTTGAACTGGAAGATGCCATTATTGATGAAGTAGAAGATATAAGTGAATTTGAAAACGAATTTGATGACGAGTTTGAAAATGAATTTGATAATGAGGTTAGTACAATAAGGTTATGAAGATACCACGATATGAAGT
>CAZRMK010000037.1:12124-16932 GCA_964601165.1 uncultured Piscirickettsiaceae bacterium
GAATTTGATAATGAGGTTAGTACAATAAGGTTATGAAGATACCACGATATGAAGTAATAGACCCACAAAAAAGCAAGCAAAAGCCAAATGAAGCCGTTAAAAATATTGTTCTGTTCTTTAATAGCCATAAAAAACTAGAGGAATATGTAACAGGCGTAGCGAAAGTAACTATCAACACAAAGACCAATGGAATTATCAAAATGGCTCTAGGACGCTCAATTTCAGATAATAAAAGTCTAGCAGATGCGATAATTCAAACCGCAACTTTAGAGAAATTTCTCAATGAGAGGGGTGGCGGTATAAGTGCTATTATATCTAGTGTTTCTTCATTTAAGCAGAGAAACAATAGTATTATGGTTAATCCGTACAGCATCTCCAAACAACGACAAAACGACATGGTAAACTTGTATATTAACAACTGGAAGAAGATAACAATTGCTAGAACGCCAGACGGATTAAATAACAATGGCAAGAAAATAAATATACAACCAATTAAGATAGGTTCGGGTATCATTATTAATGAATCGGGCGACATGCCAACTTTAGCATTAGATTATGCAGAGATAACGCCAATAACTATGGCAATTATGTTTGTTTTAGAGTATATTAATAATAATAAAGTAGATATGTTAATCAACGACTTAACATCACACAAGGAATAATAAATTGTCTAGCTTTCAAATAAATAGCCCAGTTCCAGTAGTAGAATTTAGCAGTCCGTTAAACACGGCTCTTACAGTTGTGCCGTCCACGCTCATGAAAACGCCTAGTGAAGCCTTTAGTCGCTCTAATAAGTCATTGTATGCCGTGGGCATTACGCACCTTACAGTCGCTAAATTTAACGATGCTTCAATTCGTATAACAGAGTTAGAGGGGTTTTTAGATAGTGGCATTGGTTCGCATTTTGTTCAGTTACACAATAACGAACATATCACATTAGCACCCTCTTTGACCAATGGCACGATAAAATTATGGGTTGAGATACAATTCAATCAAAATGATTTTGTTGCAGGTAACTTTCCCTTGGATGATTTAATCTTTACATTTGCCAATGCTTCTCCAAGCAGTAAAAGCCTTGAGCTTGCTACTATTGAAGTAGTTAGTGGAGCGATTAGTACGACAACCATCTCAGCAGACATAAAGCTTACGCAGGCTGACATGTTAACGCTTCTTCATGCACGCTTAGGTGTAGGTAGTTTAGATGCAGATACTTTGAGCGGGCATAGCTCTAGTGAGTTCGCTACTAAAAAAGAAGTAGGACAAGCTTTAAGCAACTCGGTAGCGATGGCTATTGTATTTAGTTAAATTAATTAAACAAATAAAACAAAGGACAAGAGATGGCATTTAAGTTAGTGAAAATAGTAGGTAACAACACAGTACAACCGCTTGTTACAAACTCAAGTGTTGTAGAAGCAGTAATACACAGTCTTATTGCTTACAACGCAACTTCTTCAGGTTTGCAGTTTAGCATATTAGTTAATGGCGTAGCTGTTATGACAGAAACTGTACCTGCAAACGGTACTTTTAGATTAACTGACAAAGTTAACCTATCGCCACTAGATGTAGTCACATTAAACGCTGACACAGGAGTTGAGGTAACAGTAAACTATTTGCAACAAGCAATAGATACAGTCGCTGCATTGACTACTGTACAGCAGCTAGCTTTTGCAGCAAATGCAGATGCAGACAGAGCAGAAAATGCACTGCCTGCTGGTACGCTAGATGATACTGTTATAGCGGTGGATAAGGGATGGAGTTCGCACAAGATAAACGAAGTGATTGAAGCAAATAGTGGGTTTACATACACAGAAACAACAAACCCTTTAATAACAACAAACCCTTTAATATCAGATACTTGGATTAATTCAACTACAGGTGAGATATTTGTTTGCACAGACAATACTGTAAATGATAATTACTGGGTTGGAACTAACGGCACTATTGTACAAAGTGCAGGAATAATCACGCCAACTGTAACAGCACCTTTAGACAACGCAACCGAACAAGGCAAAAATGTAACATTTGATTTCTCTAGTTATTCGCCTGAAGGCGGAAACACAGAAAACCTGCAATCTGTAACAGTGCAAGTTGCTAGCGATGCAAGTTTCACTACAATAGTATCTGGAACAATAAATAATACAGTAGATTTGGCTGCTTGGACAAGTGGCGATTTACAAGTATCTACAACTTACTACGCAAGAGTAAAATTCAAATCTGCAAGCTATGAATCTTTATTTAGTCCTGCAATTACTTTTTCAACTAAAGCCCAATTCACCGCAACTGGAGGGGCATCAGGAAGCTATAATTTTAGCGTTGCTCCTACCGATGAAAACTTAACCACAATAGGGCTAGCAGAACTAACAGGCACAAATACAGTAGGACATGATGAATACGGCAATTACATTCAAACATCAACAGGTGCTATTATGTGTCATATTCCTGTGTTTTATTGCAGAATAGGGCATTCAAGCAACCCCAACCATCCAACTTACGGTGCTAACGCTATAGATATAGCAGGCTCGGACATGTTCGCTAGTGAAGCTGAAGCTAATACGGCTGGCTATGCTTTGCACCGATGCTTTATAGATGGTGGCGTACAACAAAAAGGAATGTTTGTAGATAAATATATCAATAGCAAAATGTCAAGCAACATGAATAAATGTACATCTGTGGCAAATGGAAACCCGATTGGCTTAACTACTCACGCATCCTTCAATCCGAGTAACGCAATGACAGGTTGTGACGGCAAGCTGTATGATAGTGTAAAACTAGCAAAAGACAGAGGTACAGGATACAGCTGTATGAGTGCATTTGCTGTGGGTGCATTGCACATGCTAGCAATCGCACATGCTCAAGCTAGCACATCTGCTGCTAACTGTGCGTGGCATGACGCAAGCGGCACTACAAATTATCCTAAAGGCTGTAATTCAGCACTAAGCGATATTAATGACAACACTATAACATACACTAGTGCAGGGGATGGTGATGTGAATAAACCACTAACAGGCTCTTGCACTATTCCAGCAAAAGTATCTCATAACGGATGCAATAATGGAGTGATGGACTTGAACGGTTGTATTTGGCAAGTAGCTATAGGCGTAACAAATTACGGCAATACTGCAACAGCAACAACGCAAATTACAACCGACACTATTTATGTATTAAAAGAAACAAAAAAGCTTTCTGATTTGACTGCAGGTTGGGATAGCGTAACTGACGCTTGGGGCAACACTACTCATATGGCTACATTGTACGATTCTGTTACAACTACGCACGCACTAGGCTCAGCAATAGGTGCTGTAAATTGGGGTAATGGCGGAAATGCAGTATTTTCTGCTGCTACAACAGGTGCAGCTAGAGACTTGTGTGGGTTTTTACCAAAAGATAATAACTCAACTAGCCCAGCAGGCACAAACCAATTTGGTACTGATTATATCTATAAGTATAACAGAATGAACATGTTTCCTATTGTCGCTGGACATTGGGCTGCGGCTGCAGGTGCTGGTCTCGGCTGCCGCTACTTCTCCTTCGGCCGCGCGCGTGGCCGCAGCCTTTGTTCGTTTCGTGCCCTCGCCTATGTGCAGTAACTTTGTACCTAGGGTGGCGATAGCCATCCCTTAACAAAAAGGATAGATAATGAGTACAAGAAATGTTCAGCCAAACCCTGAAGCAAACTTGCATTTGAAAATGCTATACATGATAAAGCTAGCAAATATACATCTAAATCATTTTCCTAAACATGAAAAGTACGGCTTGTCTCAACAAGTGAGGAATTGCATGTATGACATGTACAACCTTGTGACAGAAGGTAAGAAAAGATACAAAAAGAAAACTACGCTAACAAATTTAGATATTAAACATGAACAGTTAAGAATGATGTTTAAGCTATCGTTTGAATTAGAATACTATAGTTATAAAAATGGGAGGAAAGAATGTTCAGAAAAAGAAGCGTATAGAAGATATAAAGCAATTTCAGTTTTAATTAATGAAATCGGTGCAATGGTTGGTGGCTGGATTCAGCACGACATCAAGCACAACAGTTAAAAAAATTAGGGAGTTCTATTATAATGCAGATGCTGGTCTCGGCTACCGCAACTTCAACAACAACCGCACGAATGACAACAACAATTGTTCGTTTCGTGCCCTCGACTATATCTCAAAACCTTACATATGTATAATAATAATGGAGACATAGGGATAGAGCTTCCTGCCGCATTGGCGAAATCAGCAGAGGTAAAGACTGAACAATATTCTTTACCTCATTTTTCAGATATATTTAGTATTGATAATTTATATGCAAGCTACCTGAGAGCGAGAAAAGGCAAGAGAAACAGAAAAGCAATTTATGATTTTGAGGTGAATCTCTGGGAAGAACTTCAGCAACTCCATACAAATTTAATGAATGGCACATACAAGCCGTCTAGGTACAGAAAGTTTAAAATTTACGAGCCAAAAGAAAGGGTTATAGTTGCACCCCACTTTAAAGACGGTGTTGTTCAGCATGCTTTATACGACGCAGTTTACCCGATATTTGACAAGTCTTTTATCTTTGATAGTTATGGCTGTAGAAAAGGTAAAGGTACGCATAAAGCTAGTCAGCAACTGCAGGCTTATATGAGAAAGTATAGCGGTGATGAATATTACTTGCAGATAGATATACAAAAATACTATTATAGCATAGACCACAACATATTAAGAGATAGAATAAGCAGAAAAATAGATGGTAGTAAGGTAGTTGATTTGATGGTGATGTTTGTAGATACCAGCCAATCAAAAGGACTATTCATTGGCAACCTGCTATCCCAATT
>CAZRMK010000037.1:16952-17901 GCA_964601165.1 uncultured Piscirickettsiaceae bacterium
TTATTTAGATAGATTAGACCATTTTATTAAAAGAGTGCTAAAGGTTAAGCATTATATACGATATGTAGATGATTCTCTCCTTGTGGGGCTGGGCTACAATGAAGCTAAAAAGCATCTTGAAAGTATAAAAAGGTTTATAGCAAATGAACTGAAACTAGAACTATCTAAATTCAGAATAGCCAAAATTAAAAAAGGTGTGAATTTTGTAGGCTTTAGAACTTGGAGAAGCAGAAAGTACATAAGAAAGAGAAGCTTGTATCATTTCAACAAAGCACTAAAACAAAGAAAAACAGTATCTCTTATATCTATTATGGGAAATGCGAGCCACAGCAGTAGCATAGGATATATGCAATCAAAAATTAAAGGAGTAAGCAATAATGGTTTATAAGTACGAAAAAATAGTAACAACAGGGGTAGATGGCACAACTATCAGGCATCAAACAAGTGATGATAATGAAGTCATTGAATTGGGTGAGATAGGTGGGTTTACTTATATATCTGCTCAAAACGGCTTAGGCACTCAAAATGGGTCTTTAAATTTCATTAAGGTTGTTTTGGTGGACGAGGACATTCAACAACTAAAGCAACAAAGACACTTACAACAGTTAGAGCGTCAAGCTGAAAATGAGGCAAGGCAACTGACTAAAAATTACCCTGACTTTGAAATAGAAACTTTTTGGGTACAAGAAACAGAAGCTAAAGAGTACCTTGCTGACGCTAATGCTTTAACCCCATTCTTGGACGAACTGGCTAATCAATACGGAATAACTAAAGACGAGTTAGTACAAAAGATTATAGCCAAGTCTAATCAATTAAAAACAGCAAGCGTTGCTATCTTAGCAAACTACAAAAAAGTGTTGCTATAAGAAGATAGTGGGCAGGATGATATAGTATGAAAGTAGAGATTTTACTACCAAAAAAATGGTGGCAGAAACCTAGATATAAACTA
>CAZRMK010000038.1:0-17197 GCA_964601165.1 uncultured Piscirickettsiaceae bacterium
GCAAGTCATGCAAATGGATAGCTTTACTTTACGACTAGAAGCTCAGGAAACGGTGAACTAGGTGGTGATTTTAAGTTAAAATGAACTCCGAAACTTGAGTGATAAAAATATGGTGATAGACGAAAGAACGCAAGCCAGTCGCCAGAAAGGTGACTGAACTCCTTAAAAAAACCAATCGCTTTGTAAAACCATTATTTTCTGTGTAGACATCGATCATGCCCAGCACATGAGAGCAACCATTGCCAATGAAAATAGCAATCTCATGGCACAAAACCCTAAATTTGTCATGCAAATCACAGGCGATAATATCGAGGAGAAAATGGAGTTAGATAATTTAATCAATCCCGAAGAGAAATACCCCGTTATTGCTACCACCTCAAAACTGATGACAACTGACATAGATGCACAAACCTGTAAGATCATTGTTTTAGATATCAACATTGGCTCAATGACTGAATTCAAACAGATTATTGGGCGCGGTACACGCATCAATGAAGAGTTCGGCAAAACATTTTTCACTATCATGAATTTTAGGAATATCACCGATCTTGTTTTTAGTTCTCACTACATTTACTACAAAGGTATTATCTTTTAAAATGACTCAAACCATCACCCAAATTAAAGACCGCTTTAGAAAATTTTTACCCGTAGTTGTAGATGTTGAAACCGCAGGATTTGATGCTACAAAAAATGCTTTGCTTGAAGTTGCGATTGTTACCCTAAAAATGCAAAACGGTCTTCTAAAAAGAGACCAAACTTACCAAGCAAATGTACTGCCTTTCAAAAACAGCGTATTAGACCCAGTTGCCTTAAAGTTTACTGGCATTGATGATCCTACTCACCCATTTAGAATGGCAATTTCTGAAAAGGAAGCTTTGATTAAAATGTTTACACCCATTCAAAAACAACTTAAATTAACAGGATGTTCTCGTGCTATTTTAGTAGGGCATAATGCTTTTTTTGATTTGGGGTTCATTCAAGCGGCGGCTGAAAGAGCTGGACTTAAAAGCCCTTTCCATCAATTCAGCACTTTTGATACTGTCTCTTTAGCAGGGCTAATATTTGGTCAAACTGTGTTAGCCAAAGCGGTGCAACTGGCAGGATTTGATTGGGATAACAATCAAGCTCACTGTGCCACTTATGACACAGAAAAAACCGCAGACTTATTTTGTTACATTGTTAATAAATGGCAAATATATCCACCAGAGGGATAAAAACTATTCAGAAGCTACCTTGGCATTTGCGACTGTCATCATCTTTTTTAGCTCTCCCGACTCTGCAAGTTCTAAAGTAATATCACAACCTCCTTGTAGCTCTCCATCTATATAAACTTGTGGGAAAGTTGGCCAATCTTGGTACTTTGGCAGGTACTCAAAGATTAATGGGTCTGCAAGAACATTAACAAAGGCAAACTTTTGACCCGTATCTGCTAAGGCTTGAGAGGTGCGACTTGAAAAGCCACAAGATGGCATTTGAGGAGTGCCTTTCATATATACAACCACGGCATTGCTGGTTACTTGTTGATGAATTCTATCTACCGTTTCTTTAGCTTGGTCTTCCATTGTAGCTCCTTTTTATTTCTTAGCGTTTTAGTTGGTTATTACGTAAGATTCTATCAAAAAATAAACATAAATACAGTTAATATAACCCCAAATACTTATACAATTCTTTATTTTAAAACTTTTACTGGATCTAAATGAGTTTGTAACCAAAGCTCAAGTAATGCTGCATGCCATAATTTACTTCCTTGAATAGCGGTAAAGCTTTCTTTAGCATCGGGGTTATCGAGTAATTCTTGAATATAATCAGCCTTAAAAATACCCCTATCTAATGCTTTAGGACTGGTTAAAATATTCTTCATGTAACCATAAAATTCACCCCGAACATATTTTAATGCTGGCATAGGAAAATAACCTTTGGGTCGATCTATTACTTCATCTGGCACGATACCACGAGCAATCTCTTTTAAAATGTATTTAAGATCTTTTAGCTTTAAATTTTCTGGTGCAGACATAGCCAGTTCAACTAGGGTATGATCTAAGAAAGGCACGCGTGACTCTAATCCCCATGCCATGGTCATATTATCGACACGTTTAACAGGGTCATCTACCACTAATATTGTGGTATCTAAACGGAGGACTTGATCGATAAAAGTATCTGCATAAGGCTCGGTTAATCGGTCGTTAATGTAATCTGAAGTAACATCATTAATGTGATAGTTCTCATTTATCATTTCCAACCATTCTTGGTGCGAACGATCAAAATAAAAAGACGCAAAATGTTCTACTGCTTGCTGAGAAGATTCACTGTTATCGAAAGAATTTGCCATTTGTGGATACCAAAAATATCCTGCAAAAACTTCATCCGCCCCCTGCCCTGACATTACCACTTTCACATCTTTAGAAACCTGTTCAGACAATAAATAAAATGCTATGGCATCTTGTCCAAACATAGGCTCAGACATATTATCAACAGCTTCTTGCAAGCGTGGTAATACCTCAGAATTGGCAATTAAATATTTTTGATGTTGAGTTTGATAACGCTCCACCACCAAATCAGAAAACTCAAATTCACTGCCCTTCTCTTCAGGAACATCTTCAAACCCAATCGAAAAAGTACGAATGTTTTTCACCCCTGCTTCTGCCAGCAAAGCCACAATTAAACTGGAATCAAGCCCTCCAGACAACAGCACGCCAACAGGTACATCAGCGGCTGTTAAACGCTTATGAACCGCTTGTTTTAAGGCTTGATGCATTGCCTCAACCCACTGATCTTCTGTGGAGTTTTCATGAAGACCAAACTTTTCCCAAGCCTGATTTTTTTGATTATTTTCTTTTTTCGGTCGCTGTGCTTCTAAATGCCAATAGCGTTTTTTAAACATTTGTCCATCTGGATTAAATATCATCCAATGCCCAGGTTCTAATTTGCGTATGCCTTTAATAATAGTGTGAGGAGCAGGAACGACTCCATGCAAAGTAAACTGATGGTGCAGAGCTACAGAGTCAATATCTAAATCTATTTCCGTCACCTTTTCTGATGCTAATATTGCCTGTGTGTTTGAAGCAAACACCACCCCATTATCTACAAAAGCATAATAAAGCGGTTTGATTCCCATGCGATCACGTGCCATCATTAGCTGTTGCTGATGGTCGTCCCAAATAGCAAAAGCAAACATGCCTTCAAAACGAGAAACACAATCCAAACCCCATTGCCGATAAGCTTTTAAAATTACCTCGGTATCTGAGTTAGAATTAAACTTATGGCCCAGCTCAATTAACTCAGACCTTAATTCTTGATAATTATAAATACAACCGTTAAACACCAAAGCAAGCTCTTGATCAAGCATAGGCTGGTGACCAGATTCAGACAAATCAATAATAGATAAACGCCGATGCCCCAGTCCAATTTGCTCTTGCGACCAAGCACCACTATCATCTGGCCCTCGTTTTTCTAGTGCCGTTAACATGGGGTTTAAACGCTCTTTACTAGCTAAACCTCCTTGCCAAAAAAATTCACCACAAATTCCACACATAATTTTTTTATCCAGTTCAATCCTATTATTTAGATGAATATTTTAACCGATTATCTTTATGAGACCTTTGCATAATTAAAGTACGGTTTAGGGAATGCAGAAAATAGTACATTTTTTATACAAAAAGAAGGAGAATAGCCAGCTATTTGACGAGTTTTTGGGTAAAAAAGGTGCTGTTTTATGTGTTTCATAAATTGTGCTTTAATTATGCAAAGGTCTCTTTATGTCATCTCTAAAACAATAATTTAAAGGGTGATATAATTTAAAGCATTAAATATGAATTTTTAAAGGGAAATAATATGCCTAATCAACAAAAAACTACTAACGAACGGACAGAATCTATCGTCTTAGGAATGGGCTGCTTTTGGGGAGCAGAAAAACGCCTTGCTGAAGTGTTTGGTGTTATAGATGTCGAAAGTGGTTATGCGGGGGGTGAGAATGAAAAGGCGGGTTATCAAGATGTTTTGGAGCTAGAAAAACAAATACAATCTGGACGGTCAACCGAAGTAAACCATGCCGAAGTAATTAAAGTTACCTTTAGTCCAGAACAGATCAATTTAGAAACTATTTTAATTCACTTCTGGGAAAATCATGACCCTACCCAAGGCGATCGACAAGGTAACGATATTGGAACCAACTACCGTAGCGTTATTTATACCGTAAACGATAAACAAAACACTACCGCACAGTACACCAAAACACAATTTCAAATCGCTTTAATTAAAGCAGATAAAGGGCAAATCACCACCGAAATAGCTCCCCTTAAAAACTACCTTACTGCCGAAGATTATCACCAAAACTATTTGCAAAAAAACCCCAATGGCTACTGCGGGTTAGGTGGAATAGGAATATCTTATCCAAGAATGCCAACTGATACCTTAAACACTGAACGTCAGCTCATTGTTTTTGGAGCAGAAAACTGTGCTCTTTATGAGAGATTCAAACAAGACATTTTATCTACTTGGCAAGCAACCACGCCTATTATTGCCTCTTTAAAATCAGAAGCTCCTGCAGGCTGTAAATTAGAAAAAGGTCTATCTAGAACCCCTACAATTATACTGTTTGAGAGTTGCAAAGAAGTATCTCGTTATACAAATTATAACGGCGACAACACCAGTTTTTGGAAATGGTTAGGATTGAGACTACTCACACCAGAACAATACCGTATAGCTTTTGAACAAGGTACTGAACCTGCATTTACAGGCTCTAATTTAGATGAAAAACGTTCTGGCGATTTCGTAGATCCAATTACAGGAAGCCCTTTATTCAAAAGTGATACTAAATTCAATAGTGGCACAGGCTGGCCAAGTTTTTTTAACCCCGTTGCAGGAGCAATTACCGAACACTCAGACATTTCACACGGCATGGAACGTGTTGAAGTTCGTAGCAGTTCTTCAGGTATTCACCTTGGGCATGTCTTTAATGATGGGCCAGCTCCTAGCTTTAAACGCTACTGTATTAACGGAAGTGTTTTGAGGTTCATTCCCGATTAAACACTTTTACGCCCCGCAAAAGCTTGTCCAAGCGTACCACTATCAAGGTACTCTAGCTCCCCTCCCATAGGAATTCCTTGTGCAAGACGAGTCACATTAAGATTAAATTCTTTTGCCATATTTTGAATATAGTAAGCGGTTGCTTCACCCTCAACAGTTGGGTTAGTCGCAAGAATAACCTCAGATATTTTTCCAGAGTGAAAGCGTTCTTTAAGAATATTCAACCCCAAATCATCTGGACCAATACCGTCAATAGGAGATAAATGCCCCATTAAAACAAAATACAGCCCTTTATAAATACCAGACTGTTCAATCACAATTACATCTGTTGGATTTTCTACCACACAAAGTTTCTGTGTTTGACGCTCTGAACTGGCACAAATTGCACAAATTTTAGCTTCGGTTAAATCTCGACACCTCTGACAATTTCCAACGTTTTTAATAGCTTCTTGTAAAGCCAATGCTAAACTCTCACCACCATCACGATTACGTTCTAATACCTGATAAGCCATTCTCTGAGCAGACTTAGGACCTACACCGGGCAAAATTTTAAAAGATGCAATTAATTTTACAATCAGAGGACTTTGCATTTACAACTAGACCTTTAAAACGGCATTTTCATACCGGGTGGTAATTCCATTCCGCCCGTTAAACCCGCCATTCTCTCTGCTGTTGTGGTTTCTACTTTACGCACTGCACTATTTACTGCAGCCGCAAATAAATCTTCAAGCATTTCTTTGTCATCCATCAAGGAATCATCAATCTCAACTTTAATCAGCTCATGCTTTCCTGTCATAAGAACTTTTACCAGTCCAGCACCCGCTTCACCAGCTACCTCCATCTTAGCAACTTCATTCTGAGCTTCTTGCATATTTTGCTGCATTTCCTGAGCTTGTTTCATTAAATTACCTAACCCACCTTTTCCACCTAACATAATTTTTTTCCTCTAAGATTAATAAAGTTTAAATACTTACCTAAATCCTGCGCAAGTGATTGTGCATATATAGTGCAAGACATTGATTTATAGAGTGATTTTAATTCGAGTGGAATACTTATTGATATTCCCGAAGAATTAAAATTCGCTATATGAATCAAGAGCTTGTGCTATATGTGTGCAAGCACTTGCAGGATTTAGGTATTTACTGAATAAACTTAATTGACGACTCAATTACTCGTAAATTAAGCAACGAAATAAAATCTTGCACCACATAATCTGCATAAACAGCTTGAGTTGCACTTTTTTGAGCCATATTGTTTTTATTTTTCTTATCTTTAGAAGGAGTTAAATACTCACCCTTAAAATCAGAAAACTCTAAATTCACTCCCAAACGTGCATAAACCGCTTCTTGTAATCTTTGCACAGCTAAATCTGTTTTGGCTATTTTTTGCTCTGGATCAACACTCAATACCAACCTACTTTCTTCTTGAAGCAATAAGATAGACTGGCTAGCTAAGGCTTCCGCCATGCCTTCTGGTTTAATTTCCTCAATAAGCCCCAACCAGACCTCAATAGGTAAACACTCCTCAACCCTAGCTCCGTTCTTACTTATATCAAGCGACGAGTTTTCTTCAACCTTAACAAAAGAAACAATCGTATCTTCAACATGATTACTGTCTTTTTTAACCGGCTCAAGGGCAGATAATAAAGGAGCTTCAGATTCAGGAAAACTCTGTTTTTTGCCTGTTGCCGAAACCAAACTTTTAGGCTTTCCCAGGGTTTCTTTTAACCTCGACTGCAAATCTTCTAAATGACTCTTTCCCGTTGATTGACTAACAACAGATGTCTCTTTTTCATCTGGTTCTTCAACCTTTTCAACAACAATACTTTTTCTATCAACAAACTTTTGCTTCAATACCGCTGCGGGATTAGTTTGCGATAAATATTCACTTTCTAATGATGCGACAGACATATCATAAGACACTTCAGACGAAGATTGTTTCATCTCAGATAATATTGAGGTTTCAGGCTGAGAATCCTTTGTCACTGAAAGAGAAACTGCATGATTGGCAGGAACAAAAGCCAGCATTCTTAACATCGTCATTTCAAAACCTATGCGCTCATCAGGAGCAAGGTTCATATCTTGTCGCCCTAACAATGCAATTTGATAAAGCATCTGGGTTTTCTGAGGAGATAAACCTCTAGCCAGATTTTGTAAAACATCTTTATCTAAAACGGCAGCTTCAGGCATATCGTCCATCTCACCCAATACCTGCACTAAAGCAATTTGATGCAAAGCCTCAATTAACTGTGCTAATAAAGCAGAATAATCAACTCCCATTGCTGCAAGTTTTTGCAATACATCTTTCAATTGCTCTGCCGACTCAACCATTAACGCCTGTAAAATCAAAGCACTAAACTGCTTATCAACCAACCCCAACATAGCCTGAACAGATGAAAAATTAACCTCCCCAGCTCCAAAAGCAATCGCCTGATCTAAAATACTTAAAGAATCACGAGCTGAACCATCTGCCGACTTAGCAATAAGTGCCAAAGCCGACTCTTCAAACGGCACAGCCTCTTGTTGCAAAATATAAGCTAGATGATTTTGGAGTTGCGTGGTCGTTAAACGCATTAAATTAAACTGCAAACAACGCGATAATACCGTCATAGGGAGTTTATGGGGATCTGTGGTAGCCAATAAAAACTTCACATGCTCAGGCGGTTCTTCTAAAGTTTTTAACAAAGCATTAAAACTACTTTTAGAAAGCATATGTACTTCGTCTATTAAATAAACTTTATACTGCCCCTGCACCGCAGCATATTGCACATTATCTAACAGCTCTCTAGTATCATCTACTTTGGTTTTTGAAGCCGCATCCACCTCAATCAAATCAACAAAACGACCCTCATCAATCGATGTACAATTCACACAAGTGCCACATGGATCAGAAGTCACACCCTGCTCACAATTAAGAGCTTTAGCAAAAATTCTCGCGATTGTGGTTTTCCCCACCCCTCGCGTCCCGGTAAACAAATAAGCATGATGCAACCGCTTCTGGTCTAAAGCGTTCGACAAAGCCTGCATAACATGAGACTGACCCACCAATTCAGAAAACTTCTTAGGACGCCACTTACGGGCAAGAACGGTATAACTCAAAATAAACTCTCGAATAATTAACAGAATAAACCTTATTCTAACAAGGATAAAACAGACAAAGAAAATTTATTTCTCAAATAGAACCTAAATCCTGCAAGTGATTGTGGTAGAAAACAAAGAGACCTTTACATGAAAAGGGTTGCGATAGAAAAATGAGGGTGGCGACCCTGCCCACCGATTCTTGGCGCACGAATCAGAAGGTACCGTTGCTTCCTTCCGGACCTGGCGGAGTTTCCAACCTATCGTCGCAAGAGAGCGAACAAGGTCACCATAATATGAAACCTAAATCTTGCATCAAATTGTCAATACAAGGTTTAGGTGAAGGGCATCTTATCAGCTTAGAAAGCAGAGACAATACCCATAAAAAAACTTGGTGGAGAAAGGGGGATTCGAACCCCCGATAGGTTTAACCCTATACACGCTTTCCAAGCGAGCTCCTTCAGCCACTCAGACACTTCTCCAAGTTAGGAGGTGGATTATACGGGATTGTTTTTTAATTGTCTATGATAGACAGTTCTTAAAAATCTAGTCTTATGCCTGCATACAAGTTATGAGTGGTGTAATCCACTTCTAAAGCACCAAAGTCCAACCCTGAAACACCCATATAACGATATTTTATATCCAAAGAAGCTCTTTCAGTCAATGCATATGCTAGACCCACGCCTATTTGGTGAGCAAACACTGTGTCTTCAATACTTGATCTAGAAATACCTAGTGCCTGAAAATTAGAATATTCTATTTCTACCTCAGAAAAACCTATGCCAATACTAAAAAAAGGGGTAAAAGCTCCGTTACTTGGAAAGTCATAATAACCATTAAATAATAAACTCCTGCTCGAACTACTTCCTGTAGCGTTAGCTTGCAAGCTCATCTCGTCAAAATCATTTTTTTGCTGTACCACTTCCGCCTCAATTCTAAAATGATTATCAAAATCATAACCAATAGCGACTCCAAAAGTTAAACCAAACTCTTGCTCTATTTTCGTTACTACACCAGGAGTTGTAGTATCCGTAAAACCAATATCCGAAGGCATCGCCAACCCTAAACTACCACTAAAATAAGCACCTTTGTCACTATAGGCAAAAGAAGACATTGACAGCAGAGCAATACAAACCATCCCCATTATAATTTTTTTCATTTTTACTCCAAACTGTTATTTAAAAATGGTATCTTTCAAAAAGACATGCAAAAAACCATTCTACAATATTTTTAATCTTCACCCGCTAAATACGCTTAGTTTTTTGCAAAACCAGCATTAGAGCAGCATAAGCCCTACCTTCAGAAAATTCTGCTTGAGTAAGAAGTTCTGCCCAGTTATCAAGAGGCCACTCAATCACTTCAAGCGGTTCTGGCTCATCACCCTCTGCGATTTGAGGAGTCAATTCTTGTGCTAATATAATATGGGTTTGATGAGTCATATAACCCGCGGCTAAAGTAACCGAATCTAATTTTTCGACCGAACCGGGCAAAAAACCAATTTCCTCTTGGCTTTCACGAATAGTAGCCTCTTTCCAAGTTTCTCCTGGATCAATTTTACCTTTTGGAAAGCCTAACTCATATCGACCTACCCCTGCACTATACTCTCTAATCAAAATCAAATGGTCATCTTTAAGTGGCACAATTAAAACTGCACCATCCTCAGAACTTACAAGACGCTCAAATTGCACCTGTGTTCCATTGCTATATTCAATGTCTAAAGCTTGTACTTTAAAAATTCTAGATTGTGCAACAATTTTTTCCGCTAAAATAGTCGGAGATTTTTTATTTTTCATACTTTTTATCATACTCTAATATCTGCGTGTTATGTTTACGTTTTTATGTCAAAAGCTATTAGAACACTTAACCAGGGATTCTTTAAATGCCTTCACTTAAAATAGACTGGACAAAAATTGATACCGTTTTACTCGACATGGACGGCACTTTACTTGACTTGTATTTTGACTGGCATTTCTGGATGGATCTTTTACCGCAAGCTTACGCTGATAAAAATCAAATACCCATAGAAAAAGCCAATCGCATGATCCATCAACGCATTAAAAACATTCAAGGAACATTAAACTGGTACTGTTTAGATTATTGGACAAAAGAATTTGATTTACCTGTAGCTAAACTCAAACATAAGATAAAGCACCTCATTCAAGCACACCCAGAAGTTATAACTTTTTTATCGCGCTTAAAACAACTAGGCAAACAAGTAGTCATGGTCACCAATGCACACAGGGATAGCTTGACTCTCAAATTAGAAATGACTGAAATTGGTCGCTATTTTGATGTGATGATTTCTTCTCACGACTACGGTATCCCAAAAGAAGACCCTAAAATATGGCCTCATATTCAAAATACCTTTCCATTTGATTTAAGCAAAACTTTATTAATTGATGACAATATTCATGCCTTAGAAACTGCACAAAAATTTGGCATCACTCATTGCATAGCCGCTATTCATGTTAGCCCTAAAATGGATAAAGTTAACCCAAAAGACTTCCCTTTTTTTGAGCACTTCAATGAGATTATGCCTGCTTTACCAACTTAAAGACTTTTTCTAAAACCGGCATGCTTTTACGTTGAAAAGGAAAATCTTCTAACTTCTCAATCGAAAAAGTATCTGCAAACAATGAATACACCTCTGTCTCAGAAACAGAAAAAGGTGGTCCCAGAATTTTTTCTTGATTATACTCCATCACCACCAACAATATTTGCGTGCCTACTGGTAAAATTTGAATTAAATGCCTAACATATCGCTGACGCATTTCTAAAGGTAATGCCACTAAAGCCGCTCTGTCATAAACCACTTGAATTTTTTTAACATCCCGAGATGAAAGCTTAAAAAAATCTCCACATAACAGAGTTATACCATCTAATTGGTAACCACAATAATCATTGTGGTTCACCTCTTGAGCAATCAAATTATTTTCTACTAAAAATTCTTTTAATGCTTTTTCACTTAATTCAACGCCCAAGACCTCATGGCCTTGTGTCGCCAACCACAGCATATCTAAACTTTTACCACAAAGAGGAACCAGCACCTGTTCACCCCCTTGTAAATTTAATTTTAACCAATGGCGTAACAAAAACTCATTAACCTCCTCTTGATGGAATCCCACTTCGCCTTTTTCCCACATGCCATGCCAAAATCCTGCATCCATTACTATTCCTTGGTATCATTTATAGTTAAATAACTTTTGCATCCCTCTCACGCAAAGTTCTGAAATAATTATAAGAGATAAACATGTCTGAAAATATACCATCCAATAATTTAAAGCCCGAAAAACCCACTTTAAGCTCTACTGCTCCCGCCTTTTTTCGTAAAAAATGGGTGCAAAATTCTCTATGGGTACTGGCATTTACACTTATCTTTTTTGGCTTACGCCCTTACATGCAGGGTAACGTGGTTGAAGGGCAAGTTCCTATTATTAAGGGCGAAACTATTACAGGAAAGCCCTTTGATTTACAAAACATTCAAGAACCATTTCTTATCCACTTTTGGGCAACTTGGTGCCCTATTTGTGATACCACACAATCTGGCATTGAAGCCCTTGCAAAAGATTACCGAGTCATTAACATTGCAACACAATCAGGTGATGATGCTTATTTACTAGCTCATGCTAAAGAAAACAATATGAATCCTGATTTAATCTTAAATGATAAAGATGGCAAAATTATGCAAGCCTTTGGAGCAAGAGCAGTACCCGCTAGTTTTATTATTGATGCTGAAGGACAAATTAGATTTATTGAAGTCGGCTTTACCACAGGTGTAGGCTTACGCTTGAGATTCTGGTGGTTAAGTATTTGGGGGTAGAAGAACAGAGTAATCTAAGGTATTTGGGGTATAATCCCCGCCATTCAACAAAGGTTACTTCCTCATGGCAAATCTATTTTTACGAGACATTCAGCTAAGTTTCGGCACTACCACTATCTTTGATAAAGTCAATTTACAAGTCGAAGAAGGCGAGCGACTCTGTATTGTTGGGCGTAACGGCGAAGGTAAATCTACTTTACTTAAAATCATGGAAGGTTCCATAGAAGCCGACGATGGCACACGCGTTATTCCTGAAGGAATTAAAATTGCCAAACTGCAACAAGAAGTACCCCATGATATGGCTGGTACCGTGTTTCACATCATTTCCATGGGGATGGGAGATATGGGAGGATTGTTAGAATCCTTTCACCGCCTTAGCCATGAAGTTGCCGAAAACTATACTGAAGCACTCATGGAAAAAATGTCAAAAGTACAACAAAAAATAGATGACAAAAATGGCTGGGAACTAAATCAAAAAGTTGAAACCATTATTTCAAAACTAAGCCTGCCCGCTGATGACCAATTTTCTTCCCTTTCAGGCGGAATGAAACGCCGAGTTCTTTTAGCACAAGCACTGATTCAAGAACCTAATATTTTATTACTTGACGAACCCACCAACCACCTAGACATCCCTTCTATTCAATGGCTAGAGGACTTCCTAAAAAACCTAAATTGTAGTCTAGTGTTCATTACTCATGACAGATCATTTTTACAAGCCCTCGCAACTCGAATTATTGAAGTTGATAGAGGGCAGCTACATAATTGGGAATGCGACTACTTAACCTACTTAGAAAGAAAAGAATCTCAGCTCGAATCTGAAGCCAAAACCAACGCCGTATTTGATAAAAAACTTGCCCAAGAAGAGGTATGGATTCGCCAAGGCATCAAGGCGAGAAGAACCCGTAATGAAGGTCGAGTACGGGCTCTAGAAAAACTGCGTGACGAACATAAAGCTCGTCGCTCACAACAAGGCAAGGTCAAGTTACAAGCTAGTCGTGCAGCTAATTCTGGCAAGCAAGTCATTGAAATGGAAAATGTCACTTTTGGCTGGCCAGGTAAACAGGTTATGCAAAACTTTTCCACCATGATTGTTCGTGGCGATAAGATAGGCATTATTGGTAAAAATGGCTGTGGTAAATCGACATTAATCAATTTGATTTTAGGGAAATTACAACCCACTTCTGGCGAAATTAAACTAGGAACCAATATTGCCATTGCTTATTTCGATCAACATCGTGAACAGCTAGATGAAAATAAACCCGTGGTTGAAAGTATTTTAGAAGAATCTGATTTCGTCGAAATCAACGGTCATCGTAAACATATTATGAGCTACCTAGGTGACTTTCTATTCTCCCCAGAAAGAGCCAGACAACCAGTCAAGGCATTATCTGGCGGAGAGCGTAATCGCTTATTACTTGCCCGCGCCTTCTGCAAACCATCCAACCTAATGATTCTTGATGAACCAACCAATGACCTAGATATTGAAACCTTAGAACTGCTAGAAGAGTTGCTAATGAACTATACAGGTACAGTGCTAATTGTTAGTCATGATAGAGCTTTTTTAAATAACATAGCTACCAGCTCCATTGTATTTGATGCCCCAGGCATAGTGAACGAATATGTAGGTGGCTATGATGACTGGTTGCGTCAACGACCAGACAATATTGCAGAAATGGCTCTATCCAAAACCAAGCAACAAAAAGAAAAGCCAAAAACGCACGAAAAACCTCACTCTTCCGACAAAAAATTGAATGAGAACAAACCCAAAAAAATCAGCTATCAAGAACAACGTGAGTATGATGAGCTTCCAAAACAAATTGAAGACCTAGAATCTTCCTTAGAAAACTTAAACCAACAAATCTGTCACCCTGATTTTTACCAACAAGAAACCAGTGGCGATATTTTACTTGAATTAAAAACCCAAGAAACTAAACTAGAAGCCGCCTTTGAACGCTGGGAAGTTTTAGAAAAACAGCTAATGGAATCATAACACCTAAATCTGTGACTCCAGCTTAAGGAGCCTATGATTAATCAGCTTTTACCTAAATCCTGCAAGTGATTGTGCATATATGGCGTAAGACATTGATTTGTAGAGCAATTTTCATTCGAGCGGAATACTTATTGATACTCCCGAAGAATTAAAATTTGCTATACGAATCAAGAGTTTACGCCAGATGTGTGCAAGCACTTGCAGGATTTAGGTTTTATATTTTCTAACTGACTAACAACGGCAGCATTAAACAAAACTACAAACCAAGTTAAATACACCCAAAGTAAAAAAATAGGCACCGCTGCAAAGGCTCCATAAATTAAATCATAGGTTGGAAACCAATCTAAGTAAAACCCAAATCCAAACTTTAAAGACTCTAAAGCAAGGGCCACCAGTAACCCCCCCCCAACCGAGCGGAGGACCAACTTACTTTTGAGGTTGGAACATAGCGGTATAAAAAACTTAACCCTAACCAATTTAAAAAGAAAGGCAGAAAGGCTAAAAAAGAAAATTGTATGCCTATTCCCCAATTTACTGTATGCATTAAAGTATCAACAAGAGGAAAAGCCATTAAATAAGAGCTCAACATTAAACTACTGGCTAAAAATAACGGTCCAAGCAGAGTAATACCTAAATAATTAGCTAAACTTACCCACCATTTTCTAGGTTGAGGCTTAGGCCAAAAACTATTAATTTTTATATCAACCATCCACAACAGCATCAAAGCGGTTAAAAAGGCAATAAACAGACTTACCCCTCTTAACTTTGCTGCCTGTTGAGAAAATTGCAATAAATATCCCTGAACATCAGCAATTGAAGCCGGTAATATATAAACAAATAATTGGTCTAATACTTGTTGAGAAAGGTCTTGAAAAAACTCAGTCGCCGTAAAAACACTGATAACGATAGCTAACAGTGGGACAATGCTTAATAAAGAGGTATAAGATAAAACAATAGCTGAATCAGAACCTTTATTTTTTAAAAACTTTTTAAACACCCCTTTCCAAAAAGACCGCTTATTAATCATAAAAAGACTATTGAATCACATTTAGATCTAAGACTAATCACGAACCAAACCTGCTTCGACCGTTTTTCTAACCTCAGCCCCTTCCATCTCTTCAATTAAGGTTAAGGTAAAATCCATTACCGTGCCAGGTCCTCTTGAAGTAACCACTCGGCCATCTACAACAACCGCTGCGTTTACAATAGTCATCCGCTCCACGGACATATCCTCAAGAACCCCTGGATAACTGGTTGCTTTTTTGCCCTCCAGCAGACCTGAAAAGGCCAAAACTTTAGGAGCAGCACAAACCGCCGCCACCCAACCACCACGTTCGGCAACGTCCTTCAACATTGAGATCAGCCGGCTATCTTGTGCTAAATAATCCGCACCAGGAAGACCTCCTGGCAAGACAATTAAATCAAAAACATCTGCTTCTACTGTAGATAAGGTAGTCTGTGCTATTAACTGAACTCCTCGGCTCGCTCGTATTAAACGTTCATCATCTAAACTTGCCGTTACCACATCCATACCTGCTCGCACCAGTAAATCAATAATGGTAACTGCTTCAAGCTCTTCACAACCTTGTGCGAGAGGTACTAGTACTTTTTTCATTATTTATGATACCTGTTAGTTAATGGTTTTTTGGTGCATAAAAGACATTCCTTTTAAAATCCTTAAAGCCTTACTTAACTCATAATCTTTTGCCAATAACGCCTCAATCTCTGCTATTTTATCTTCTTCTGAAAGCTCTTTAACCGTTTGCTCCTTGTCATCCTTATGATCTAAATGGCCTACTAAATCTTTTTCTTTAACACTAGCAAAAGTGGCTTCAATCTTCTCAACCCTAACTCTATCTATTTTGATGTCAGGCTGGATACCTTCTGTCTGAATGGAGTACCCTGATGGTGTAAAGTAGCGTGCGGTAGTTAATTTAATCGCACCACCACTATTTAATGGAATAAGAGTTTGTACAGAACCTTTACCAAAGCTATTACGTCCTATAATTAAAGCACGATTATGATCTTGCAATGCACCCGCAACAATTTCTGACGCTGAAGCTGAACCTTCATTTATTAAAATAATGACAGGCTTACCATTTAACAAATCTCCCTTTTCCGCCTCAAAACGCATTTGTACATTTTCTACACGACCTCTGGTATAAACGATTAACCCCCCATCTAAAAAGACATCTGAAACTTGAACGGCTGCACGTAAAACACCACCTGGATTGTTTCTTAAGTCTAGCACCAGACCCTTTAATGGCTCTTTATTATCTTTTTCAATTTGTTGAATAGCCTTAATTAAGTCGGGGCCTGTGCGTAATTGAAACTGACTAATTCTGACATATCCCATACCATCAGTTAGCATCCTAGCCCTAACACTTTGTACTTTAATAATTGCACGCGTTAACTCAATAATTAAAGGTACAGTTTCTCCTTTACGAACTATGGTTAAAGAAATATTAGTACCAGGCTTACCACGCATCATTTTTACGGCTTCCGAGAGACTTTTACCCTTAACCCGTTCATCATCTAATTTAATAATGAGATCTCCTGCTTGAATGCCCGCTGCTTGAGCTGGCGTATCATCAATAGGTGAAATAACTTTTATAAAGCCATCTTCCATACCAACTTCCATACCCAAACCACCAAACTCTCCCTTAGTACGCTCCTCCATTAAAGCAAACTCTTTAGGTGGCAAGAAAGCAGAATGAGGGTCTAACGCAGAAAGCATTCCACTAATTGCGCCTTCTAATAGCTTTTCATCCTCTACTGGTTCAACAAAATCTCTCGAAATCCTTTCAAATACTTCAACAAAAGTTCTTAACTCTTGTAAAGGTAATGATGTCGACTTTTGAATCTGTTCCTCTTGAATATTGACACTCTCTCTCTCTGCCAAAACAGTTGAACCTATCACAACAGAAGCCCCTAAGATCGCTCCTGTCACTACCCATAAACTTTTTTTTGCCCAAGTGATTTTCACCCTACTACCCCTCCAAAACATATAACCCCTTTGTTGATATCAAAAGAGCCTAATACCTAGATCCTGCAAGTGCCTGCACACATACAGCATAAGATCTTGATTCGTACAGTAAACTTTAATTCTTCGAAAAGATCAATAAATATTCCGTCATAATTAAAATTACTCTACAAATCAACATCTTACACTATATACATTAACAATTTGATGCAGAACATTAGGTAATATTAAATAAATAATACTCATTGAGACCTTTGCATAATCTACAAATTCATCCTCGAACTTTAACTATTATATTTTTT
>CAZRMK010000039.1:0-16244 GCA_964601165.1 uncultured Piscirickettsiaceae bacterium
AGAAATCGCTTTCCAAGTCTATCAACAGCAATCCAGATCCAGCAATAGTTTTTTTGAGCCAACATAACTATGCATCTCATCCATTTCTACAATCTTAATTGCTTCATCTGCTTGATTATTCGATGCTTTTTTTCCAAAAACAGCACCGTCAATTTCAATAACGCCATCCCCCACTTGATACAGTTCATTTCTTTGTTTTAGGGCTTCTCTAATTTTTTGTAGCATTGTCCAAGTTAATCCGTAAGACTTTAATCCTAAGTGTCTTTGTAGTTCTAAAGCAGAGATTCCTCTTTTGGAATTCATGACATGAAAAATAGATTTTACCCAAATTAAAAGGGGTGTCTTTGAGGACTCAAATAATGTTCCTGACCTTAATCTAATCTGTTTTCTACAGGCCTTACAGGTTCTTACTTCAGGACGTGTTTTTATTGCATTAAATCCCTCGTTTTGGCAATGAGGACAAACGAAATCTTTGCCATGGAATCGTGCATGCCAAATAAGTCGGCGTGCATCTTCTTCTGTAGTAACTTCTGAGAAAAATCGTTCATATGTAAAAGATTCGTAAAACATAATCTAGCCCCTTATGGGTTAACTTTTGATTATTTTAACCTAAATTGAGTGCACTTTGCTGATAGGCATACAGTAATGCTAAGGGGAAAAAAGCGGGAGCTACCCAATACCAGTAAGTTAAGTATCTTTTTATAGCAATAAACGTGAGTTAAGGGGGTAGGTTTTGCCTTTTGCTCTGTCTTAATTATTATTCAGTTTGTACGAATTTAAGAAAGATAATTGTTGTATAATTTTGAACAATGTTGCACATCTTTTAAAGATAGAGGATTTAGGTTGGATATGAATTTATATTTTTCTTAAGTTATACAAGGGTATCTGTGAAATATTCTGGTTGTGATCTCATTGACATAGGAGCTTAATTGTTTGATTAGTTTTTCTAAATTTGATTATCAAATGATGCGTCGTGCTTTGCTCTTAGCTAAAAAAGGCCTTTACTCCACCAAGCCCAACCCTGCGGTTGGTTGTGTGATAACAAAAAATAATCAAGTTATTGTTGAGGGTTGGCATAATGCGGCAGGTTTACCGCATGCAGAGATAGTAGCTCTTGAAGAAGCCAAAAAACAGCGAGTTGATGTAACTGGTGCTACGGTGTATGTTACTTTAGAACCTTGTTGCCATGTAGGGAGAACTCCAGCCTGCTCAGAGGTTTTAATAGCAACAAAAGTAGCTAGAGTGGTGGTTGCTATGAGAGATCCTAATCCGTTAGTATCAGGTTCTGGTTGTCAAAGATTGCAAGCGGCAGACATCTTGGTTGAGCAAGGTTGTCTTGAAGAAGAGGCGAAAGCACTTAATTTAGGGTTTATCCAAACGATGACAACTAAGATCCCATATGTACGTTTAAAAATGGCAACTAGTCTTGACGGTAGAACTGCTATGGCAAATGGTGATAGTCAGTGGATTACGGGTGAAGAAGCAAGGAAATCTGTGCATTTTATGCGCGCTCGTCACGGGGCTTTAATTACGGGAATTGGTACTGTTTTAGCTGATGACCCTAGTTTAACGGTGCGTTTAACAGATGAAGAGCTTGCCTCTGTAAACCTAACTCAAGCTAATTGTCAGCCACTAATAGTAGTGTTAGATCCTCATTTAAGTTTTCCTTTAGATGCTAAAATGTTAACTTTAGCAGGGCGTGTTATCGTGATGACTTCTAAAGCGACGGTAGAAAGTCAATCATCGCGTTTAGAAAGTTTTTATGCCAAAAATATTGAAATAGTAGCGGTGGCATCTGAAGAAGATAAGCTGGATATAGAATCTGTTTTGCATTATTTAGTTGTAGAAGAGCAAATTAACGATGTTATGGTTGAATCAGGGTCTGTTGTAGCCGGATCTTTTTTAAAATCAGGTTTTGTGAATGAAATTCACAGCTTTATTGCTCCGACTTTAATGGGCGAAAAATCCAAGCCTATGTTTACCTTGCCTCATATTGAAACCATGACAGATAAGCTAGAATTTGAATTTTCATCTTGTGAAATGGTAGGTCAAGATTTGTATCTTGTTTTAACTCCCACCTAAATTCTGCAAGTGATTGTGCATATGTGGCGTAAGATATTGATTTGTAGAGTAATTTTAATTCGAGTGAAATACTCATTGATATTCCCGAAGAATTAAAGTTTGCTATACGAATTAATAGCTTACGTCATATGTGTGCAATCACTTGCAGAGTTTAGGTTGCAATAAAGGCGTAAAAGTTATGTTTACAGGAATTATTGAAGCTCAGGGCAGAATAGAGAATATCGTTAACATTGCTGGTGATGTTAGAATGACCATTGCAATCGGTAAAATGGAAATGTCCGACGTTAAAATAGGCGACAGTATCTCCTGTAATGGAGTATGTTTAACTGCGATTGAACTTACCAATTCTACCTATACTGCGGATGTTTCTTCTGAAACCTTAAAAGTAACCACTTTAGGTGAGCTGGCGATTGGTTCAGCGGTTAATCTTGAAAAAGCGTTAAGATTACAAGATCGTTTAGGGGGACATTTGGTAAGTGGGCATGTAGATGGCTTGGGTGAAGTGGTTTCGATTAAACAAGAGGCGCGTTCATGGCGTTACCAATTTAAATTTCCGTTAGAAATAGGTAAGTATATTGCAGAAAAAGGCTCAATTTGTATTAACGGTATTAGTCTCACGGTAAACGAAGTTGAAAGCAATATTTTTGGCGTTAATATTGTGCCTCATACTCGACAAGAAACTACCATTAAAGACTTGCAGTTAGGTTCCAAAGTAAACTTAGAGGTTGATCTATTAGCTCGTTATATAGAAAGAATGTTAAGTGTTGCTAAAATGGATGAAAAATCATCTAATATTACTCCAGAATTTTTGGCAAAAAATGGTTTTGTCTAGGTTCCCTCAATACTAAAAGGTAAAACATGCAGTTAAATTCGATAGAAGAACTTATTGAAGATTATCGTCAAGGTAAAATGGTCATTCTTATGGATGATGAAGATCGTGAAAATGAAGGCGATCTATTAGTGCCAGCGGCGACAGTGACTGCTGAAGATATTAATTTTATGGCACGTTTTGGTCGTGGTTTGATTTGTTTAACCATGACTCGTGAAAGATGTCAGCAGTTGCACTTGCCTTTAATGGTAACGGATAATAAAGATCCTCATGGCACCAATTTTACGGTTTCAATTGAAGCAGCAGCAGGAGTGACGACGGGTATTTCTGCTAGTGATCGTGCAGTTACCATTCAAGCGGCGGTTAAAAAAGGTGCCAGACCAGAAGATATTATTACTCCAGGGCATGTATTTCCCTTAATGGCGCAAACAGGTGGGGTATTAACAAGATCTGGTCATACCGAAGCGGGTTGCGATTTAGCTAAGTTAGCAGGGCTAGAACCTGCCTCTGTGATTGTTGAGATAATGAACGAAGATGGCACTATGGCACGGCGTGATGATTTAGAAGATTATGCTAAAAAACATGATTTAAAAATTGGTACGATTGCCGATTTAATAGAGTACCGCCTGCAAAATGAAAAAACTATCGAGAGAGTATCTGAATGCAAAATACCTACAGAATTTGGAGATTTTCGTTTAATTGGTTATGAAGATAGTTTAGAAAATAGAGCACATTTTGCTTTAACTTTTGGCAAGATAGACACGACTCAACCAGTTTTAGTGCGAGTGCATATGGCAGATACTTTGTGTGATTTATTCGGTTCACAAAGAGATGATTGTGGCTGGACGATCCAATCAGCAATGGCTCAAATTGCCGCAGAGGGTTCTGGTGCGATTGTGGTATTAAGAAAGCATGAAAAAAGTGGTGAATTGCTAGATAAAATTCAGCGGTTTCAAATGGAAGATCTAGGAGTAAATCTGCCTGAAATTCAAATAGAAGACGATCCAAAGACTTTTGGTTTAGGGGCACAAATCTTAGCTGATTTAGGGCTAAAGCAATTAAAAGTAATAGGCGCGGAAGGTTCAGCTGAAAAAATGACAGGATTAAGTGGTTTTGGATTGGAAATTGTTGGTAATGTTCCAAAGAAAGGAGAAAAATAACCGTGAATGTAATTATAAATACAGTTGAAGGTAATTTAACCGCAAACGATATGAAAATTGGTTTGGTGGTTGGGCGTTGGAATGGATTTATCGTTGATAGCTTAGTAAAAGGTGCGATTGATGCCATTGTTCGTCATGGAGGGTCTGTAGATAATATTGACCAAATTATGGCTCCGGGAGCTTTTGAAATCCCTGTAATTGCTCAAAAAATGGCCATCTCTGGCAAATATGATGCTATTGTTGCTTTAGGTGCAGTTATTCGAGGCGGAACGCCGCATTTTGAGTATGTTGCGGGTGAATGTGTTAAAGGTTTGGGTCAAGTACAGCTACAAACAGGGGTTCCGGTTTCATTTGGAGTTTTAACGGTTGATACCATTGAACAGGCAATTGAAAGAGCGGGAACTAAAGCAGGTAATAAAGGCGAAGAAGCTGCTTTGGCGGCAATTGAAACCGTTAATGTTTTAAAGCAGATTTAAGGAAACACTTAAATAACTGATTGAAATTCTGCGTGGACTTCTAGCCCATCAATTCTAGGCATGTATTGCAGGTAATAGCTGGCTATTGTCAAAACACATAACGACGAAGTGATAGGCTAGAAGCCACGCCCTGCGGGGCGTTGCCAGAATTTTAATCAGTTATTAAGTGTCTCCTTAAGGAACACTTAAGAAGAGTAATATGAATTTAAACCAATTTAAGCCGGGAAATGGAGAGGAAGTTCCTCACAAAAAAACCTTAGTTACGCCACGTTCTCAAGCAAGACAAACAGCTTTACAGGCTTTGTATCAGTGGCAGATGAATTGTTCTGATATTTTAGAAATTAATAAACAGTTTTTAGAAGAAGGGCGTTTTCATAAAATTGACATGGTACTTTATAATGAGATCGTTGGTTACGTTGTAACTAACTCGGAGGTGATTGATGAAGTTATCGCGCCATTATTAGACCGTTCTGTCGCGATGATTGATCCAATCGAAAAAACCATTATGCGTATGGGAGTTTTTGAGTTAAAAGAAAGCTTAGGAGTTCCTTATAAGGTCATTATTAATGAGTCTGTTGAGTTGGCAAAGCACTTTGGTGCAGACGAAAGTCATAAGTTTGTGAATGGCATCTTAGATAAGGTTGCAAAAGATTTAAGAAGCGTGGAAGTTTCCCAGAAAGATTAGATGAGACCTTCGCATAATTAAAACACAGTTTATGAAACGCATAAAACAGCACCTTTTTTATCCAAAAACTCGTCAAATAGCAAGCTATTCTCCTCCTTTTTGGATAAAAAATGCACTATTTTTTGCACTCCCTAAACCGCACTTTAATTATGCAAAGGTTTCTAGATATTTTTTATGCCTCTTGAATTTGACTTAATCGAGCAGTTCTTTAAACCTCTTTCATTCAGTTTGCCAGGAGAAATTGGCATAGGTGATGATGGGGCGGTTTTGCAATGTCCTGAAAATCATCAACTAGTGGTAGTAACAGATACTTTGATTTCTGGTGTTCATTTTCCTAAAAATACCACACCTTTCAATATTGCTTGGAAAGCTCTAGCGGTTAATTTAAGTGATTTAGCTGCGATGGGAGCAAAACCAGCTTTTTATTCTTTAGCCCTAACTTTGCCTGACGAACTTAATAAGCCTGAGTGGCTAGAAGGTTTTTCAAAAGGACTAGATGCTTTAGCTAGTAAGTTTAATATTCCACTGGTAGGTGGAGATACCACGCGTGGATTTTTATCTATTACTATTACCGCTCAAGGATGGGTAGAAGCGAATTCTGCTTTGCTACGTTCTAATGCTCGTGTGGGAGATGATATTTATGTATCAGGCTCTTTAGGAGAAGCTGGTTTAGGCTTGGTAAATATTCTAGGAAATATTAATAAGTCAGATGAAAAGTTTTCACAATTTGCCGAAGACAAGTTAAGTCGTCCTGAACCACGTGTTTCTCTAGGGCGTGCTTTGTTAGTTCAGCAACTATCTACTTGTGCGATTGATATTTCAGATGGGTTTTTGCAAGATTTAAGGCATGTTTTAAAAGCCTCCAACTTATCAGGGGAGGTTTATATGGATAAACTTCCCATCTCTGCAATGGTTAAAGACCAGATGCAACAAAATATTTTATTTGCTATGACAGCAGGGGATGATTACGAGCTTTGTTTTACTGTATCAACAGAAAAATCACAGCAGTTACAGGTTTTAGCAGAGAAGCTGAATTTACCTTTAACTCTGGTAGGGAAAATACTTGATGCTAAAGAAGCAACAGAAGATAACCTTGTATTGCTTAACTCACAAGGGGAAAAAATACTAATAGACTTTAAAAAATTAGGTTATCAGCATTTTTAACCTAAATCCTGCAATTATTTGCAAGATTTAGGTAAAAGGTTCATTTAGTGTGGGCGATGTCGGTGGCGAGCTTTGAGACCTGCCTCCAATTCAGCTTTGTTTATCTTGCCATCATTGTTGGTATCAAAATTTGAAAACACAAGAGGGTTCTTATCCAAACCATCTTTGGTTTTCCATTCTACTCCACTTTTAGCCATGCGTTCATTACGAGTGGTATGAAGTTCCTCTTCAGTTATAAAACCACTATTGTCTCTATCAAAGACATGAAATGGAGTCGGTTTTTCGCCTTTAGGGTGAGCATTTGCTGACAAAGAAAGGCTTGAAAGGGCTAGTATAGAGCTAGCGATTATCATTTTTTTAATCATAATAGTTTATAGTTCCTTAAAGTTTTACCTAGATCCTGCAAGAGCTTGTGCTATATGTGTGCAAGCACTTGCAGGATTTAGGTTTTAGAATGTTTTGAGAGTTAGGAGGTCTTTTTTATCCTCTTCGTGCTCGAACACCTTCAGATAATGTTTCAAGAACCTTTAGGCTGTCTTGCCAGTCAATACAGGGATCGGTAATGCTTTGACCGTAAGTGAGTTCTTTGCCTGGTTGAATGCTTTGAGATCCTGAAACTAGATGGCTTTCCACCATTACACCCATGATTTTATCATTTCCACTAGAGAGTTGTTCTTTAATAGAATCGGCAACTAAAAGTTGTCTTTCATGTTGTTTGTTGGAGTTTGCGTGACTACAATCAATCATTATTTTATCTTGTACTTTGGCTGCACTTAAAGCGTCTGTAGCTTCTTTGACAAAGGGTTCTTCATAGTTAGGGCCGTCATTGCCTCCTCGTAAAATAACATGGCAGTCGGTATTGCCTTTGGTTTCAAAAATGGCCGATTTACCGGTTTTAGTTAACGACATGAAAATATGAGGACTGTTTGCCGCACGAATGGCATCAACGGCAATTTTAAACTTACCGTCAGTACCATTTTTAAAGCCAACAGGGCAAGATAATCCTGAAGACAGCTCGCGATGGCCTTGGCTTTCTGTGGTACGAGCACCAATGGCTCCCCAAGCAATAAGATCGGATACATATTGCGGAGAGATTAAGTCTAAAAACTCTGTTGCACAAGGCACTCCCATGTCATTGACATCTAATAATAAAGAACGTGCGAGTTCTAAGCCTTTATTAATTAAGTAGGATTCATCTAAATCTGGATCGTTGATAAGCCCTTTCCAGCCAACAGTTGTTCTGGGTTTTTCAAAATAAACACGCATTACAATTAATAAGTCTTGTTGGTAAATTTCTACCTGTTCTTTTAATAGCCCTGCATATTCTCTTGCTGCTTTAGGATCATGAATTGAACAAGGTCCCATAATCAACAATAATCTGTCATCACGACCAGATAAAATATTTTGAATATGTTGGCGAGTATCATAAACGGTTTGTGCCGCAGACTCGGTAATGGGAAATAAGCTTAGAAGCTCTTGTGCAGTTTGTACTTCGGTGATGCTTTTAATGCGTAAATCGTCGGTTTGATGCTTTGTTGTCATGTCTGAAAACCTTGAACGGGTTGCGGGTTGTTAGGGGAATCTAAGCACAAATAACCTATGTTTTTTTTATAGTTACTTGTGGTGCTTTTATTAAAAAAACACTATGTTAATCGCATATTATGCCATTTTTATAGGTGTTTACCTAGTCCAAATACTGCCTAAATCCTCTATATTCGGACTTTTGATCTCATTTACCCTTAAATTTTATGGTAAAATTCTCCGATTAAGATTTTTAAATGTAAAGGGTTTGTTCAAGTGCGTTGTCGATATATTATTCAAGGGGTGACCGAAGAAGGTCGAAAGTTTCGTCCAAGTGATTGGATTGATCGTATTGCGTCTATGATGGCCTCTTATGGATCCTCTCAGAGGTTAGTTTTTTCTAATTTGTTACACCCCGAGCTTTATGAAGGTCAAAGATGTCTAATTATTGATATGGATCTTGAGCAAGAAAATTTAAGTATGTTTGAGTATGTAATGAATTTTGTTAAAGCCAATAATCTTAAAATGATCCAGCTTTGTGATATAGATAACTCTAAGTTGGGTGCTTGATTAAATTTTCTTTTTAGGTCATCAGTTCTTTTTTAGTGCATACCATTAAGTAGCGTGTCAAAATGGTTACCGAGCGTTGTTTAACTTTCGGAGATGTACTGAGATGAATTTAAATTATTTATTACCTTTTAAAACGTTACTTTTAGTTGTTTTTTTATCCTTTGGGGTAAGTGCTGTACAAGCCGCCGATGAGGGTGCTAAGGTCGTCTATCATGTGGACTTTAAAGATGCGACGCGCTATTCTGCTACCTTAACCTCTATTAATAATATTTTAGATTATTATGATTCTGAATTGATGGAAGCAGAGATTCACTTGGTTTTTGTTGGTTTTGGGATAAGTTTTACTACAAACAATAATTTGCAAGGCACACCTTTTGAAGCGGGTGACGTTTTACTTAAGCGTCGTGATGAGTTAAAAGGACGGTTACAGTCCTTGATTAAAGTACGTGATGTGCAAGTGCATTTGTGTGATAAAACTCGTACAGAAGTTGGCCTTGAAAAAGAAGAGCTTTTTGAAGGTATTCAACTAGTGCCTTCTGGGGTCGCTAAAATTGCAATTTTACAGGGTAAAGGGTTTTCTTACTTAAAAATTCAGTAAAGATAATCTTAACGGTTTAGGCAGTACCCAAGTCCAAATATAGAAACGTGAATATAGCACCATCTCTTGTTCTCTATCTAAATTTGAACTAGTGTGTATTGCTTGGAGAATTATTGTAGTTCTCAAAGTTTTCAGCTAACAGAAGTTCAATTTCATCTTGATTTAGGTATTCAAATTGATTTGGTAATTGGCTGGCAACCACACTGGGTAGTTCAAAGTTTGCATATTGCAATTGAGTCGGGCTGAGGGATTTTATAAAAGTTTGTAATGATTGAATAACTTGTCCATTCAAATCACGATTGGTCTGTTCTAAAATAATGTCATGAAGCTGGTCAATCCATTTCATCTGAATATTTCTGACTTGTTGTGTATAGCTAGAGAGTTCTTGGTTTTTGAGGGCTTTTGCATAGCCATCGGTTAGGGTACGAATATCGTCAATAATCATTTCTGCAATTGGTTATATAACTCCAGCACAGAAAAGATATAAATTACTAAATGTGGCTTAGAAACCTTACAGTTTTACTTGACCATTACAAACTCGACATTGGCTAAGAATATTGCCTTCCAAGTTTACTAGATTTTTTGGCACTATATTATTTTCACTGGCTATTTCATTTAAGGTTTTTTCATCCTTCAACATTTCAAGTACCAATTTTGTTTTAATCTCCGTGCTGTATGTTGTTCGTTTTTTTACTCATTGTTCTTAGCACTTAGTTTTACTAGTTTAATCTTAGCTTTTTAGGAACTTAAATTTTAGTAAAATTGTTTGTTTTTCTTGGATAGTACGAAGATACTCTAGCATACAATTTTAAACAGTTGTTTGTTATTTTAGGCGAGAACATTCCCCCCCCCCCTTCATTCGCACCTCTAAACAAAAAATGTTATTATTCCCTCTTCTCATCACTTCAACCATGAGGTTAGATTTAAAATGAACAAAAATTTTGTTGATCAAGATCCGCAAGGAACTCAAGAATGGCTAGATGCATTAGAAGCTCTTGTTTCTGCTGAAGGTTCTGAAAAAGCACAATATGTTATTGCGACTTTAATTGAAAAAGCACGAGTACACGGTATAGATAGCCCTTATTCTGCGAATACGCCTTATTGTAATAGCATTTCTGAAGATGAGCAGTTGGATTACCCTGGAGATGAAGCTCTTGAGCAAAAGATGCGGGCTATTTTACGCTGGAATGCGATGGCGATTGTGTCTGGTGCCAACAAGGATACTAGTGTTGGCGGTCATATTGCTTCTTACGCTTCAAGTTGTACTCTATATGAAGTGGGAATGAATCACTTTTTTAAAGGCCCTAATCATGAACAGGGTGCGGATATGATTTTCTTTCAGGGGCATACCGCACCGGGGATGTATGCTCGTTCATTTATGGAAGGTCGTTTAACAGCAGAATTATTAAGAAATTATCGTCAAGAAGTTGATGGCAATGGGTTATCTTCTTACCCTCACCCTTGGTTAATGAGTGATTATTGGCAGTTTCCGACCGTTTCTATGGGGCTTGGGCCTCTTATGTCAATTTATCAAGCGCGTTTTATGAAGTATATGGATGCTCGTGGTTTTGCTAAGACGCAAGGACGTAAAGTCTGGGCATTTTTAGGTGATGGTGAAATGGATGAGCCTGAATCTCGTGGAGCTTTGCAATTAGCGAAGCGAGAAAAACTAGATAATTTAGTATTTGTTATTAACTGTAATTTGCAGCGTTTAGACGGGCCGGTTCGAGGTAATGGTAGTATTATCCAAGAGCTTGAGGGGGTATTTCGTGGTGCAGGTTGGGCTGTTATTAAGGTTATTTGGGGAACTGGGTGGGATCGCTTATTTAAAAAGGATACTTCTGGCAAGCTGATTGAGCTTATGGGTGAAGTAGTGGATGGCGAATATCAGGCTTATAAAGCAAAAGATGGTGCTTTTGTTCGTAAACACTTTTTTGGTAAGTATCCAGAAACGGCGGCATTGGTTGAAGATATGACTGATGAGGAAATTTTTAAACTAACTCGTGGTGGACATTCACCTCGTAAAGTTTATAACGCTTACAAGCGTGCCGAAGAAACTAAAGGCAAGCCTACGGTTATTTTAGCAAAAACTGTTAAGGGTTATGGAATGGGGCCTTATGGAGAATCTGCAAACACTGCTCATCAACAGAAAAAGCTTGATTTTGAAGGGTATAAACATTTCCGTGATCGCTTCTCAATTCCTTTTTCCGATGAAGATCTAGAGAAAAAAGTGCCTTTTTATGTGCCTAGTGCAGATTCTGATGTTATGCAATATATGCAAGAACGCCGTGAAGCTTTAGGTGGAGCTTTACCTTGCCGTCAGGATAAATCAGAACCTCTTCCTGTACCAGATCTATCGGTTTTTAAAATGTTAACCGATGGTACTGGTGAACGTGAAATGTCAACAACCATGGCATTCGTACGCATTATTTCTATCTTATTGCGTGATAAGGAGATAGGGTCACGTGTGGTGCCTATTATTCCTGATGAAGCTCGTACTTTTGGAATGGAGGGTCTGTTCCGTCAAGTGGGTATTTATGATCCAGCAGGACAGCTATATGAGCCGATGGATAACGATCAGTTGATGTGGTACAAAGAATCTTCGGAAGGTCAGGTTTTTGAAGAGGGCATTAATGAAGCGGGGGCGATGTCTAATTGGATTGCCGCATCGACCGCTTATGCTAACTATGGTGTTAGCATGGTTCCTTTCTATATTTATTATTCAATGTTTGGTTTCCAACGTATTGGAGATTTAGCTTGGGCAGCAGGAGATTCTCGTGCGAGAGGATTTCTAATTGGTGGTACAGCAGGACGTACCACGCTTGAAGGCGAGGGCTTGCAGCATCAAGATGGTCATAACTTAATTCAGTTTGATCACATTCCAAATTGTATTAGTTACGATCCTACCTTTGCTTTTGAAATGGCAGTTATTATTCGTGATGGCATTAAACGCATGTTTAATGAGAAGGAAGATGTTTTTTACTATATTACAGCGATGAACGAAAATTATTCACATCCTGCCATGCCTAAAGATTCAGAAGAAGATATTCTCAAGGGGCTTTATAAGTTTAAATCTTCAGATGCCAAGCATAAAAACAGAGTGCAGTTAATGGGTTCAGGCACCATCTTTCGTGAAGTGATTGCCGCGGCAAAAATGTTAGAAGCAGATTGGCAGGTGTCGGCAGATATTTGGGGCGTACCAAGTTTTAATCTATTACGTCGTGATGGTATTGAGGCAACTCGTTGGAATAATTTGCACCCTACGCTAGAACCTAAAGTACCTTTTGTAACAGAAAAACTGCAAGATTCAGTTGGTCCTTTCATTGTGGCGACAGATTATATTCGTGATTATCCAGAACGAATTCGCCAATATATTCCTGGTGAATATTATGTGTTAGGAACAGACGGTTTTGGTCGCTCAGATACCCGAGAGAAGTTACGGCAGTTTTTTGAGGTTAACAGCTCGTATATTGTAGTTACGGCTCTTAAGTCTTTAGCGGATGCAGGTTCAATCAAGGCAGAAGTGGTTGCGAAGGCGATTAAAAAATATGCTATTGATAGTGAAAAACCTTACCCTATTCATGTTTAGTTTTAAAAAGTAGGAAAAATAGATTATGGCTATACAGAAAATTAACATTCCTGATGTTGGTGATTTTGATTCGGTTGAAATTATTGAGATCTTAGTGTCAGAAGGCGATCATGTCGCTATTGATGATTCTCTTTTAACCTTAGAGTCTGATAAGGCAACCATGGAAATACCTTCCCCTCTGGCTGGAATAATTACTAAAGTAATGGTGGAAGTTGGCGGTAGTGTTGCTGAGGGTGATTATGTCTTTGATATTGAAGTATCTGCTGATTCCTCTGCCCCTGACCTTGAAGAAAAAGAACCTCAAGTAGTAAAAAGCGAAGCAGAAAGTGGATTAGAAAATGAACTAGAAAATAAAGCGGAAGAAGTTGTAGCAACGGTTACGACAGATGACGCTAAAGAAATTTCTCCTGTTGCTAGTTCTAAAACTTTGTCTTCAGTTGCTACTAAGCCTGTGAATACCCAATCGATGGGAGCAAAATTTCACGCATCTCCTTCGGTACGAGCTTTTGCTCGTAATTTGGGTGTCGATTTGATTCAAGTAACTGGAACAGGTTCTAAGGGTCGAATTCAACAAGGCGATGTGGAAATAGCAATTAAGAAGGTTATGTCGGGTTCAGGCTCTTCTGCTCAGGCATCGGGTGGAGCGGGCATTCCTCCAATTCCTACTATTGATTTTAGTAAGTTTGGTGAAATTGAAACCGAAAAACTAGGTCGTATTAAGAAAATTTCGGGCAAGTTTTTGCATGCTAGTTGGTTAAACATACCGCATGTTACCCAGTTTGATGAATGTGATATTACCGAAATGGATCAATTCCGTAAGGATCAAAAAGCCATTGCAGAGAAACAAGGGATTAAATTGACGCCATTGGTCTTTGTGATGAAAGCAGTTGTTAAAGCTTTACAAGATTTTCCTATTTTCAACGCTTCCTTGTCAGCAGATGGACAGTCTATTATCAAAAAAAGTTACTATAATCTTGGAATTGCGGTAGATACACCTAACGGTTTAATGGTTCCTGTGGTTAAGGATGTCAATCGCAAAGGAGTTTATGAACTGTCTCGTGATTTAATGGAGATTTCCGCTAAAGCTCGTGAAGGTAAATTATCTGCCGCAGATATGTCGGGTGGAACTTTTACCATTTCTAGTTTAGGAGGCATTGGAGGTACGCAATTTACTCCTATTATTAATGCTCCTGAAGTGGCAATTATGGGTCTTTCAAGAGCGAAAATGCAACCTGTCTGGAAGGGTACAGAATTTGTACCTCGCCTGATAATGCCTTACAGTATTTCTTATGATCATCGTGCGATTGACGGTGCAGAAGGCTGTCGTTTTACTGTTCAGGTTGGAAAATATCTTTCTGATCTACGCCAGTTGATACTTTAGGAGTTTAATTATGAGTAAAACGACAAATAATATAATTGCTGATATTCAGTGTGAAGTATTGGTGCTGGGTTCAGGACCTGGTGGTTATACCGCCGCTTTTCGTGCCGCTGATTTAGGTAAAAAAGTGGTGATGGTTGAGCGTTATGAAAGCATTGGAGGCGTTTGTTTAAATGTCGGTTGTATCCCTTCTAAAGCTTTATTGCATATGTCGGTGATCTTAAACGAGACTAAAGAGATGGCAGCTCATGGTATTACTTTTGCAGAACCAGAAATAGATATTGATAAAATTCGTGCATTTAAAGATGGTCTTATCACCAAGCTAACAGGTGGTTTAACTGGTTTAGCTAAAGCTCGTAAAGTTGAGGTGCTAACTGGCTACGGAAAATTTACCTCTAGCCATACAGTTGCGGTTGAAGCCAGTGATGGATCTGTTAAGATAATTACTTTTGATAATGCGATTATTGCGACTGGTTCAAAAGTAGTTAAGTTGCCTTTTATTCTACATGATGACCCACGGGTGATGGATTCTACGGCGGCTTTAGCTCTTGAAGATATTCCCAAACGCTTGCTAGTTATAGGCGGTGGAATTATTGGTCTTGAAATGGCACAGGTTTATGATTCTCTAGGTTCAAAAGTGACAGTAGTTGAATTAGGAGATACCATTATTCCTGGTGCAGATAAAGATATTACTAAGCCTTTGTTAAGAAAAATTAAGCAACGCTATGAGAATGTATTTTTAAAATCTAAAGTCACTAATGTTGAAGCGATTGATGTGGGATTAGTAGTGGCTTTTTCAGGAAAAGATTGTCCTGCAACAGATACTTTTGATAAAGTTTTGGTGGCAGTTGGTCGCTCACCAAATGGGCAGTTATTGGATGCTGAAAAAGCAGGTGTGGCAGTTAATGATTGGGGGTTTATTGAAGTTAATGAACGCTTAAAAACCAATGTTGATCACATTTATGCTATTGGTGATTTAGTGGGTCAACCAATGCTAGCACATAAAGCAGTTCATGAAGGAAAAGTAGCGGCAGAAGTTATTAGTGGAATGCCAAGTGCTTTTACTCCGATGAGTATTCCTTCGGTAGCTTATACTGATCCTGAAGTTGCTTGGGCAGGTCAAACAGAAGAAGAACTAAAAGCACAAGGTATTGCTTACGAAAAAGGAGCTTTCCCTTGGGCTGCGTCAGGCAGAAGTTTAAGTTTAGGACGAGATGAGGGTTTAACTAAAGCTATGTTCTGTGCTAAAACTCACCGTTTGTTAGGTTGTGGTATGGTTGGTCCTAATGCTGGAGAATTAATTGCCGAAGCAATGTTAGCAATTGAAATGGGGGCAGATATGCAAGATATAAGCTTAACCATTCACCCTCACCCTACATTATCAGAAACCTTATGTTTTGCAGCAGAAATGGCAGAAGGAACGATTACTGATTTGATGCCACCTAAGAAAAAGAGGTAATTACATTATTTTTTCATTAAAAATTACTAGGTCGGGTAATTTTTAACCGCAAAGCGTAAATCTCGGGTGGCTTGCCCCCGAGCTGGATACCGTAAACTGGGTCTTTTCCCAGTTTACGGTATCCAGCTATGGATCTTCAGAGAAATACATATCATGTTTATATTTATAATAGGTTGATATTATTGAATTAGAAATGCTTGAAAATCATGTTTAATATGGTTACGGGATTCTAATGAAAATACGATCAGTAAATACGTTGATAACCAGTTAGTAGAGCTTGATAGTAAAAAAAACCAGTATATATTGGGATTGTTTTAAAACTCGGTAGCTTGCTGCCGAGTTTTTTATTGAAAACCTCCACGTAATCATTTTTAAGGGGTAGTATAGGTAGGTTGTGGTTTTTAATTCCGTAGGTAATAGCTGTAAAGATACAAGATAGCTAATCATTCTTTGCTTACGCCTAGCACGGCGTTGTAAAACTCTTCTGCCTAACCGCATATCGCGTCTTTTAACATTCTTAGGCGTAGGTACTTTTTCTTCTACCGCTTTTGAAAAAATACGACTGCCAATATCAACTAGAGATTTTTCACCCTGCTCATTTTCATTAAACAAAGCCCAACCTAAAGAGTTACTACCTAAATCTAAACCTAAAATTAATGTAACTACTCAGCGTGTTTTTTATTTAACTTGTAAACCATTGATTTATATAAGGTCAAGAATTTTAAAAACATAA
>CAZRMK010000040.1:0-16189 GCA_964601165.1 uncultured Piscirickettsiaceae bacterium
AAATCAAACTTTTATTATCTGATTGGCTAGCCTTACACTTATCTGAAAATAAGCTTAGTAATGAGCAGGAAATAGTGCAGGAAAATGACAAGAATATACTTACGGCAACAATTAAAAACACTTGGCAATTACGCTGGTGGTTACAAAGCCAAGGTTGTTATGTAACGGTGTTAGAGCCTAGGTTGTTAAGGGATGAGGTTAAAGAGTCTTTAAAAAAGACTTTGTTATTGTATGATGAATAAATTAAAAAGGTAAAAGTAAAAGTATTTTTGGCATAAAAAGCTCTCTTTTGATAAAATATGATTAAATTTTACCAAATATTGAGACCTGTAACATGCCTGAAAATGCGAAGATTATTTATACCCTAACCGATGAAGCACCAGCCTTAGCAACCTGTTCTTTTTTGCCTATTGTACAATCTTTTACCGCAACGGCAGGGGTAGTAGTAGAAGCTAGAGACATTTCATTGGCGGGCAGAATAATCGCAAATTTTTCAGATTATTTAATGCCAGAGCAACGTATTGCTGATGCTTTGTCTGAGCTGGGAGAATTAGCAAAAAACCCTAATGCTAATATTATTAAATTACCTAATATTTCAGCTTCTATTCCTCAGTTAGAGGGAGCAATTAAAGAGTTGCAATCTCAAGGTTATGCTTTGCCTAGTTATCCTGCTAATCCTAAAACCGCAGAAGAAAAAGTCATTAAAGAAAAATATGCCAAAGTATTGGGCTCTGCTGTTAATCCAGTTTTACGAGAAGGCAACTCTGATCGTCGCGCACCACCTGCCGTTAAAGATTATGCTAAAGCAAATCCACATTCTATGGGGGTTTGGAGCAAAGATTCTAAAACTCATGTTGTCAGTATGGATGAAGGAGATTTTTATAGCTCAGAAAAGTCTATAACTATTGAAGAACCATGCCAGTTTAAGATTGAATTTGTTAATAAAGATGGCGAGGTAACCCAGTTAAGAGATTTGTCTCAGCTGCAAACAGGTGAAATAATAGATACCTCTGTAATGAGTCAATCATCCTTACGAGATTTTTTTAAACAAGCAATTAATGAAGCAAAGAAACAGGGTATCTTATTTTCTTTGCATTTAAAGTCAACAATGATGAAAGTATCTGACCCCATTATTTTTGGTCATGCACTAGAGGTGTTTTTTAAAGAAGTTTTTGATAAACACTCTGTAATATTCAATGAGTTAGGGGTATGTTATAGCAGTGGTTTGGGAGATATTTACGCTAAAATTTCATCTTTAGACTCAGATAAAAGATCTGCAATTGAAATAGATTTGGCAGCTGCTATGGCAGAAGGCCCTGATATCGCAATGGTAGATTCTGATAAAGGAATCACTAACTTACATGTACCTTCAGATGTAATTATTGATGCCTCTATGCCAGCAATGATACGTGGATCTGGAAAAATGTGGGATAAAAATGGTAATCAACAAGATACCTTAGCATTAATTCCCGATCGTTGTTATGCAAGTATTTATGGAGAAACTATTCGTTTTTGTAAAAATCATGGAGCTTTTGATCCAACAACCATGGGCACGGTTCCTAATGTAGGATTAATGGCACAAAAAGCAGAAGAGTATGGTTCACATGATAAAACTTTTCAAGCAGAGTCTGAGGGAAGTATTCGGGTAGTTGATGCTGATGGTAAGGTGTTTTTAGAACAAGCCGTTGAGACAGGTGATATTTTTCGTCTGTGTCAGACAAAAGATGCTCCAATTAAAAATTGGGTTCAATTAGCGGTTAATCGTGCAAGAGCAACAGGAATTCCAGCTATTTTTTGGTTAGATAGCAACCGATCTCACGATCATGAAATGATTGTAAAAGTAACTAAATATTTAGCAGAGAAGGATACTACAGGGCTAGAAATTCATATAATGCCTCCAGCAGAAGCAACTCGTTTCACGCTTCGTCATATTAAAGATGGCAAAGATGTTATTTCAGTTACTGGAAATGTATTACGTGATTATTTAACCGATTTATTTCCTATTTTAGAACTAGGAACTTCTGCTAAAATGCTTTCTATTGTACCTTTAATGAATGGTGGGGGATTATTCGAGACAGGTGCAGGCGGTTCTGCTCCTAAACATGTACAGCAAATGTTATCTGAAAATCACTTACGTTGGGATTCATTAGGAGAGTTTTTAGCCTTAGCGGTCTCGTTAGAGCATTTATCACAAAAGTTTGAAAATGCAAAAGCCCAAGTTTTATCTAAAGCGTTAGATTCGGCAACCACTAAGTTTTTATTAAATAATAAATCACCCTCGCGAAAATTAGGGGAATTAGATAATCGTGGTAGTCATTTTTATTTAACTCTTTACTGGGCAGAAGCTTTAGCTGAGCAAAATGCCGATTTACAGTTAAAAAAATGTTTTACACTTTTTTATAATGACTTGATTGCTAATGAAAATAAGATTGTACTAGAGTTAAAAAGTGTACAGGGAAAGCAGGTGAATATTGGCGGATATTTTAAACCAGATGTAAATAAAGTTACCGAAGTCATGCGACCTAGTAAGACTTTTAATTCTATCATAAGCTCTTTTTAGTTAAAAAAACGGGAAGTATAAAATGACAACAAGTTTAACAATGATTCGCCCTGATGATTGGCATGTTCATTTACGCGATGGTAAAGTATTAAAAACTACGGTTACTGATATTAGTCGCTATTTTGGTCGTGCAATTGTAATGCCAAATTTAGACCCTCCTGTAGTGAATGCAGCACAAGCCAAAGATTATTATCAACGTATTATGGCTGCTAATCCCAGCCCGCACTTTCAGCCCTTAATGGTATTGTATTTAACAGACAATACTCGTGTTGAAGATATTGTTGCCGCGAAAGAATCTGGAATTGTATATGCTGCCAAATTGTATCCAGCAGGGGCAACCACTAATTCCTCTTCTGGTGTGACTGATGTTACTAAATTAACGGCAGTTTTTTCAGCCATGCAGTCTGTAGATATGCCATTATTGATTCATGGAGAAGTAACCCATGCAGATATTGATATTTTTGATCGTGAGAAAGTTTTTATTGATACTATTTTAAAGCCTTTAATAGCAAATCATCCAGATTTAAGAGTGGTTTTGGAGCATATCACTACAAAAGATGCGGTAGATTTTGTTAAAAGTTCTGGTGCTAATTTAGCGGCTACAATTACTGTTCATCACTTATTATTTAACAGAAATCATATGTTAGTTGGTGGAATTAAACCACATTATTATTGTTTGCCGGTTTTAAAGCGTAATACCCACCAAGATGCCTTAATAGTAGCGGCAACTAGTGGTGATGCTAAGTTTTTCTTAGGAACAGATTCGGCTCCGCACGCAAAAGGTGCAAAAGAGTCTGCTTGTGGTTGTGCGGGTTCTTACACCGCACATGCTGCTATTGAATTATATGCCGAAGTATTTGAGCAGGCTGGTGCTTTAGATAAGTTGGAAGCTTTTGCTAGTTTAAATGGTGCTAAGTTTTATAAACTTCCCATTAATGAAGATAAAATAACTTTAATAAAAAAGTCATGGCAAGTTCCTTCATCTATTGTTTTTGGTGATGATGTAGTAATTCCTATTCGAGCAGATGATACTATTTTATGGGAGGTTCAATAAATGAAAAGTTTGCCTACAAATGTAGTTGCTTACAAAAAAACTCTTGAATTTAATGAGATGAGTGTTCCTAAAGGTTTACTTAAAGCCCATCAGACTAAAGAAAATGTCTGGGGTAAAATTGTGGTGATTGAGGGTGAGTTGCAATACACTATTATTGAACCAGAAATAGAGACAATTGTATTAACTGTAAATAATTACGGTGTTGTTGAGCCTACCATTCTTCACGAAGTAAAACCTTTGGGTAAAGTTAAATTTTATGTCGAATTTTATCGATAAAGGTCTTAGTTTAGAAGATTTTTTATGATTTTCTATAGATTTAGGTATTATATGCAAATGTCTCAAATAATTTTTTAGAGTAGTATTTTAAAATGAAAACCCCTAAACGTATCTTGCCTTTAATTGAAGACGGCTTGGTTGATGAAGTGATTCGTCGTTTGATGAGTGGTAAAGAAGCGGATGTTTTTATGGTACGTTGTGGCGCTGAAATTCGCTGTGCTAAGGTTTATAAAGAAGCCAATAAACGTAGTTTTAAAAAAGCCGTAGAATATCAAGAAGGACGTAAAGTTCGTAATAGCCGTCGAGCTAGAGCCATGCAAAAAGGTTCTAAATTTGGTCGCCAGCAGCAAGAAGATGTTTGGCAGAATGCTGAAGTAGATGCCCTTTATAAACTTGCCAGTGCAGGCGTAAGGGTACCAGAGCCTTATGGGTGTTTTGATGGTGTTTTATTGATGGAGCTGATTACCGATGAAAATGGTGATGTTGCACCGCGTTTAAATGACGTGAGCATGACTCCTGAGCAAGCTCTTGAAGATCATGCTGAAGTTATGTTGTTTGTAATGCGAATGTTATTTGTTGGAGTCATTCATGGAGATCTATCAGAGTTTAATGTGCTGGTAGATGAATATGGTCCGGTTATTATTGATTTACCGCAAGCGGTGGATGCCGCCGCTAATAATAATGCTAAGCGTATGTTAAGCCGTGATGTTAATAATATGACAAATTATTATGGTCAATATGCTCCAGAGCTATTAAAGACCCAATATGCCAAAGAAATTTGGGCTTTGTTTGAGGCAGGGGAGCTAGATCCTGATGTTGAATTGACGGGATCATTTTTAGAGGTAGAGCATGAGGCTGATGTAGACTCTGTTATGGCAGAAATTAAAGCAGCACTAGAAGAAGAAGAAAGACGTCAAGAGCGTATGAGTGATGCTGAAAATGAATAGTGACAGGTTTAAAAAATAATGGCTAAAAAGTTTTATGTTGTTTGGCAAGGAAGAGAGCCGGGTATTTATAGTGATTGGAATAGTTGTAAAAAACAGATAGATAAGTTTTCAGGAGCAAGATATAAATCTTTTTCAACTAAAGCAGAGGCAGAAGGGGCTTTTAAAAAATCTACTGGGACATATCCATCTCTACGCCGCCGTTCCTCTTCGCCATTAGATATATCTAAAAAGAAAGCCTCTACTAAAGGTATAAAAACCTATTCTGCACCTGAAATTGACAAAATGGTAATCGATGTCAAAATATTTACCGATGGTGGCTGTGAGCCTAATCCAGGAAAAGCCGGCTCTGGGCTTGCCTTATATCGAGATAATGAAATTTCAGAACTTTGGTATGGGTTGTATAACTCTATGGGAACTAATAATACCGCTGAACTTAGTGCGTTTTATGAAGCTTTAAAAATGGCAAAAATTGAGATAGAAAAAAATATTAGCGTGGTTATTTTTTGTGATTCAAAATATGTCATTCAGAGTATTACTCAATGGGCTATTGGTTGGGAGAAGAAAGGTTGGAAAAAATCAGGAGGAGAAATTAAAAATTTAGAGCTTATTCAAGCCATGTTTAAATTACATCAATCCTTGAAAAATAAACTACAAGTTTTGCATGTTAATGGGCATGTAGGGGTAGAGGGCAATGAATTGGCAGATAGAATGTCCATTTTGGCAATTGAGAGTAAAGAAATATTATTTTCTCAATATCAAAAAGTTATAAACTTAGATAATATTTTAAGTCTACGAAGAGGGTAGTTTTTAGAGGGTGTTCTTTATTTTCTACTTAAACCTAAATCCTGCAAGTGCTTGCACACATATAGCACAAGCTCTTGATTCATATAGCGAATTTTAATTCTTCGGGAATATCAATAAGTATTCCGCTTGAATTAAAATCACTCTATAAATCAATATCTTGCACTATATATGCACAATCACTTGCAGGATTTAGGTTGAATTTAAATTAGGGTATATTTAAAGGATGTTTCTAAATTTAAATAGATAAATGCATCAGTCAAACTATGACATCTCAATAGATTATTTTGCTATTTTAGGCGTGCATTATAATGCCTGTGAGAAGACTGTTAAGTTGGCTTATCGCAAAATGGCACGGCGATATCATCCTGATGTTTCTAAAATACATAATGCAACCGAAAAATTTCAAGAAGTATCTGAGGCTTATGAAGTTCTTTCAAGGTTTAGAGATAGTTACTGTCGCGATTATAACCTCTCTAGTCGCCAGCGCCATCAAAGATCATCTTCAACAAAAACACAATCCAATTCAGATAAAGAAAAAAAATATGCTCGCTATACTCAAAAGACAATAGATGGAAAAAACCGTCAAATTACTTATCCTTTAACCTTGCGTTATGCCATTCGCTTACTTAAAATTGGTTTTTTTTATATCCCTGGTTTAAAAGTGAAAATGAAATTTACCCGTGAAGCTTTTACCGGTCGAGTTTTTCGTTTAAAGGGCAAAGGTTATATGGGTTTATTTGGTGGAGAATCGGGAGATTTTTTGGTAAGTTTCTCCATTAAATTAGATGGTTTAAGGTGGACATTAAAAGAAGCTGATCTATATGGCACGATTTCAGTTGCAGAAATCTTACTAAGAATTGGAAGTACACTTGATTTAGATTCTCCTTCTGGGTTAATATCAGTAACTGTTCCCTTGAATTATGCAGCAGAAACCTATATTAAAATAGACAATATGGGGCTTCCTGCTGATGCTGACAACAGAGCGGGGCATTTATACCTCAAACTTAAGTCCTTATCCTAAGAGTTTGATTATATAAAACCTAAATCCTGCAAGTGCTTGCACTATATATGCACAACTACTTGCAGGATTTAGGTAAAAAATAGAGGAACTATGTCTTTAGAAAATGAAAATGATGGTGGAGAGGTTTTAGAAGCTGTTAAGCTACGAATTAAACCTCCTAAACGTTATCAAATTGTATTACTGAATGATGACTTTACTCCAATGGATTTTGTGGTTAAAGTATTAATAAAATTTTTTGCGATGGATGAATTACAAGCGTCTTCTGTGATGTTAGCTGTTCATGAAAAGGGCAAAGGGCTTTGTGGTGTTTATAGTCGTGAAATAGCTGAAACTAAAGTGCAAATAGTTAATCAATATTCACGAGAGCACCAACATCCCTTACAATGTCAAATGGAGGTTATATAATGTTAAGTAAAGAACTTCAATTGATGCTAAGTAATGCTTTCAGTTTGGCGAATGAGTATGAGCATGAATTTGTTACTTTAGAACATTTATTACTAGAGTTGTTAGGTCTGCCTTCTGTTCGAGAAGTGGTGGAAGGTTGTGGTATTAAACCTGATGTAATAGAAGCAGATTTAGAGGTTTTTTTAGAGTCTGAAGTCTCCGTGGTTAAGCCAGCAGAACTTTTACCAACCTTGGCTTTTCAGCGGGTGATAGAAAGAGCTATTTATTTGGTGCAGTCAAATGGCTATTCTGAAGTGACAGGATTACATGTTTTAGCTTCGATGTATTCAGAGCAAGACTCTCAAGCTGTCTTTTCATTAGAGTCTAATGGATTATTGCGTGTTGATGTATTAAGTTACATTTCACATGGTGTATCTGCTCAAGAACAAGAAAGCTTTCTAGATAATGATTCTACCTTATCACAATCGAACGAAGAACTAGAAAAGCCCGCTGATCCAATTGAACAATTTACCACTAACCTAAATGAAGAAGCAAAATTAGGGCGGATTGATCCAATTATTGGTCGAGCTTGGGAGTTAAACCGAACCTTAGAAGTTTTATCGCGTCGTCGTAAAAATAACCCTTTATTAGTAGGAGAGCCTGGAGTAGGTAAAACTGCGGTAGCAGAAGGGCTGGCTTATAAAATAGTCCAAAAAGATATTCCTGAATCCTTGCAAGAAGCGGTAGTGTATAGTTTAGATATGGGATCTTTATTAGCGGGCACACGTTACCGAGGTGACTTTGAAAAACGTTTTAAAGCTTTGCTGAAAACACTTGAGCAACAACCGCATGCTATTTTGTTCATTGATGAAATCCATACCATAGTGGGGGCTGGAGCGGTGCAAGGTGGGGCGATGGATGCTTCTAATTTAATGAAACCTGCCTTAGCATCAGGAAAGTTGCGCTGTGTCGGTGCCACAACTTATGAAGAATATCGTGGAGTGTTTGAAAAAGATCGCGCTTTAGCCCGTAGATTCCAGAAGGTAGATGTTAAAGAGCCGACTATTCAAGAAACTTACAAGATTTTGAAAGGCATAAAGAGTCAGTTTGAAAGCCACCATGAAGTGAAATATACTTTGCCCGCTTTAAAAATGGCAGTTGATTTATCGGCACGCTATATTACTGATAGACACTTGCCAGATAAAGCTATTGATGTGATTGACGAGGCGGGAGCAAAACAACGCTTATTACCTAAATCAAAGCGTCGTAAACAAATAGGTGTGGCAGAAATTCAACACATTGTTGCTAGCATTGCTCGTATCCCGGTATCTCAAATTACTCAAAAAGAAAAAGATAAGCTTAAAGGCTTAGCAGAAAGTTTAGAGCGCGTGATATTTGGGCAAAGCGAAGCTGTTAAAAAAGTAGTTTCGGCAGTTAAGCTTGCTAGATCAGGACTAAATGATCCTAATAGACCTACAGCTTGTTTTTTATTTTCAGGGCCTACAGGAGTTGGCAAAACTGAATTAACTTCTCAGCTCGCTAAACATTTAGGGATTGAACTATTGCGTTTTGATATGTCTGAATATATGGAGCGCCATACGGTTTCAAGGCTAATAGGATCCCCCCCCGGTTATGTAGGATATGATCAAGGAGGGCAGCTAACAGAAGCGGTCAATAAAACTCCACATGCGGTTATTTTGCTAGATGAAATTGAAAAAGCACATCCAGATGTCTTTAATATTTTATTACAAGTAATGGATAGCGGAACCTTAACGGATAATAATGGTCGTAAAGCAGATTTTAGAAATGTTATTTTAATTATGACCTCTAATATTGGTGCAGAACAGATGTCTCGTTCTAGCATGGGATTTTCTGTGCAAGACCATAGCCAAGATTTTGAAGGTGAATTAAAGAAAGTCTTTACTCCTGAATTTAGAAATCGTTTAGACTCAGTAGTGCAGTTTAATCGACTTTCAGAATCATCTATGGCTTCAGTGGTGAATAAATTTATTTTTGCTTTAGAGGCTAGCTTAGAAAATAAAAAAGTCAAAATTATACTTTCTGATGAGGCTAGGAATTGGTTAGCTAAAAAAGGTTACGACCCCATGATGGGAGCTAGACCGATAAGTCGCTTAATTCAAGAAAAGATTAAACTTCCTTTATCTGAGTTAGTGCTGTTTGGTTATTTACAAGAGGGTGGCAAGGTTGAAATTGCGGTTAAAAATGATGATATTGTTTTAATTAAACAAACTTCTGCATAGAGACCTTTGCATAATTAAATGAATATTTTAGCAATAGAAACTGCCACCAAAGCCTGTTCTGCCAGTATTTATAAAAATGGCGAAATGTTTACAGTTTTTGAATTAGCTCCACAAAAACACGCTAACTTAATTTTAAGCATGGTACAAACTGTTTTGCAACAAGCAGGTCTTCAAGGAGAAGAGCTTAATGCTATAGCTTTAAGTGAAGGGCCAGGAGCTTTTACTGGCGTTAGAATAGCAGCAGGAGTGGTACAAGGTTTAGCTTTTGGCTGGGACAAACCAGTCATTTCAGTTTCTACCCTTGAAGCACTTATTTGGCAAGCTTATGAACAAACTGGCTTAACTGCTTGGATAGGCTGTTTAGATGCCAGAATGAAAGAGGTTTACTGTCAAGTAGGTTATGTTAAAGAAGGGGTTATGGTTGCAGAACCAGCTAGATTAGTCTCATTAACAGAAGCAGAATTTATTTTACAAGGCAAAAATGCGATTGGCGATATTTTGCAAGAATACCCAGACCTAGTAAAAAATAGTATAGAATGGCTAGAGGCATATCCAACAGCAGAAGCAATTGCTAAAATTGCAGCCCAAAGAATGTCGCAAGCTGTATTATTGACAGATAAAATACCTGTTCCTGTTTATTTGAGAAATAATATTGCCGAAAAGAAAAAGTCTTAGAGGAGATTTTGGACATGAAAAAATATTTTTTAATATGGATTATTGCATTATCTTTAGTATGGACTTTTCCTGTTAAGGCAAATTTCAAAGTAGGAGAAAGTGTCTTTGTAGCTTTCCCTGCTGCTAATATTAAAGATGATGCCTTTATCGTTGGTTTGGTTACAAAACGTTTAGAGAATGGTGACTACCAAATTAGGGTATTGGATTATATGCAAGGGCATGATTACAGTTTGTCTTGTGTACCGATAAGAGAAGATGCCTTTGGTCAAGCAACAGAAGTAGCTTGGGAATATTGGACAGATACCACTAAATTGTATACTAAGGGTATGCAATATCAAGTATCTCAAGAAAATGTACAAAATTTACAAACAGGTAAGTTTAACTTTATAGAACGCAATAACATACTTACTCGTTATTTACGCTGGAAATCTAATGCCCCAATTATGCCAATGGATTCTTTTTATAGCATGATTGAAAAGGCACAAAAGATCGGTTTGGATGGAATGATTCCTGCCATAGAGTTAGCCCAAAAAGAAAGAAGAAGTTATTATGACAGCCAAAATGGTCGACCATTTTGGCCATATGAGACAATTCCTGCTTTAAATAAGGTTTTAGAACATATTATTGTTTTACTGGAAGAAGACACACAGTTAAACACTTTGTGGCGCACCCATCCTAAGGACTGGGATTCTATTAAACAATCTTCTAGAACTTATTTCTTAATAAGAACCATAGATAAAATTGTTGGAGATTCCTCTAATCAAGTAACAGAAGACGGAATGGAAAAAGTTGATCCAGTAGTTTTATCTCAGTTTAAAGAGAGGTTGGTATTTTTGAAAGAGAGAAAAAGTTAATAACTAGAGACCTTTGCATTCCCTAAACTGTGCTTTAATTATGCAAAGGTCTCAACTAATATCCCAAATACTTGTCTTGCTGTTTATTTATTTTGGATGATGGTAATATTTATCATTCAAAAAAGCAGCAACTTGTTTTACTTCATCTTCAAACCAGCCTGTATTCAAGTTGATATTACAAAAATCTACCGCTTTAACTAATTTAGGAAAAGTGGTGGTTTTATTAGGTTGAAAAGGTTTGCTAGCATGACACGACATGCAATTAGCCTCATTAAATAATTGCTTTCCCATATCAATATCATTTGCTTGAACGGATCCTAACAATAAGCTAAACAACCCGATTAGAATAATATATTTATTTTTCATGACTAAGACCTCTTGATGGATGTTGCAAGAATTCAAATTAGTTATTAAGTTTTTCCTTAAACCCATCTTTCATTCTACGGATTTACTTAATTATTCCCAGACAAAATGATTTATGTAGGCTTAATTCTTTTTTATATTACTAGGCTCTAATCAGATCTCATGTATGTCAAAAAACTTGGAGTTAAAGGTGGTTAAAAAAACCTATATAAAAGGTAAAGATGCCTGTTTAGAAGAGTCCATTGCAAAAATGCAAAATATTCTTAAGGTAACTGGCTTTGAGATTGAATTAGCCTCTTGGCTAAACCCCGTTCCTAATGTTTATTCTCTGCATATTAAAGATCATTCTTGTCCTGCCTTGTTTACAAATGGGAAAGGATCCAGTCAAAAAGCAACACTTGCCAGTGCATTGGGTGAGTTTTTTGAGCGTTTAGAAACAAATTATTTCTTCTCTGATTTTTGGCTTGGATCTTTAGAGAATCAACAACATAGCTGGTTATACTATCCCAATGAAAAAACTTTTAAACTAGCCGATTTTCGTAATTGCTTAAACAATGAGCTTTGGGATATTTATGATGTCAACAATCAGTTAGAGGCAGAAAGTTTTCTTAGTATAAATGATGATTTTGATGCTATTAGATGTTTACCAATGTTTGAAGAATGTTCAGAAAAAGATTCAGGAAAAAACTTAGATACCGCAACTTATTTTCCAATGAACTTACTAAGTAATCTTTATGCAAGTAATGGATTATGTGCAGGAAATACAGAGATAGAAGCAAAAGTTCAAGGTTTATCTGAAGTATTTGAACGTTGGGTTAAGTCGAAGATTTTAAAAGAAAATATTTGTTTACCAGTTGTTCCAGAAGCTATTATTCAGAAAATGCCTAAGGTCTTGGAGGCACGACAAAAATTAATGGCAGAAGGCATATTTGTTTCGATTAGAGATGCCTCTCTGGGTGGGCTTTATCCAGTTATGAATGTCACTTTAATAGACCAAAGCACAGGGCAATGTTTCGCTTCTTTTGGGGCGCATCCTATATTTGAAGTAGCTCTAGAAAGAACCCTAACAGAATCACTACAAGGCAAAAGTTTAGATAAATTAGATGGATTTCAAATTCCTGTTTTTGATGAAGACTTAGTTGCAGACGATGAAAACATCGAAAATCACTTTATCGATTCAAGTGGGTTACTGCATGCCCATTTTATTTCTCATCAATATGACTACCAGTTTTCACCTTGGGATTTTATTGGAGATACTGCCAAACAATGGGAATTTCTGGTCTCTAAGGTAAATAATTTAGGCGGAAAAGTTTTTACTGCTGTTTATAACCATTACGGTATTCCCGCAGCACGAGTGATTGTTCCAGGTTTTTCTGAAATTTATCCAATGGAAGAACTATCAAATTCTAATCAAAACCAAGGTCGTAAACTACGCAATTTACTTGTTTCCCTTGAAAGCTCAGAAAAAACACCAGAGGTTTTTCTTGATGCTTATGAAGAGCTAGAGTATTTAGCCTTTAGCGATCATCAAAACATTGCTAATTTGGTCGGTCTTTTGCCAGATAAAGGAAGTTTGTGGCAGAAATTTAAAATTATAGACCTAAAGTTAAGTTTAACATTGGCAAGTAAGTGCTATGATTTAGCTAGTGATTGTTTACAGGATGCTATTTATTATGTCGATAGTCAACCTTTAATAAAGCACTACCAAGCACTAGAGTTTATTGTAGAAATTAAATCACAAGACAGTTTAGATTGTTTCCCAATAGAAGAAGTTCAAACTGAAATGTTTGGCGAAACTTTGGTTAAAGAAATTTGGGATACTATTGAAGGGAAAACATTTTTTTGGGGGCTAAAAATTGGGCATGAGATGTTTAATTCTAGCCAAAATCATCAAAATCTTTTAGAATTATATCTAAGAACTAACGAAGTTAAGGAAAAACATGCATGAAATTAGATTTTTTAGATTTTGAACAACCCATTGCCGAGCTAGAAGCTAAAATAGACGAGTTGCGTCATTTAGATGGTCAAGACATGAATCTTCTGGAAGAAATATCCGCGTTAGAGATTAAAAGCAAAAAACTAACTGAATCTGTTTTTAAAAACCTGTCAGATGTACAAATTTCACAGCTTGCACGTCATTCTCAGCGTCCTTATACTTTGGACTATATATCCGAAATTTTTACTGATTTTAAAGAACTACATGGTGATCGGGCTTTTGCTGATGATACGGCAATCGTTGGCGGTTTGGCGCGAATTGATGGTCATGCGGTTATGATTATTGGTCAAGAAAAAGGTCGCGATACCAAAGAAAAAATTCGTCGCAATTTTGGCATGCCACGTCCTGAAGGTTATCGGAAGGCATTACGCTTAATGAAAACAGCAGAAAGGTTTAATTTACCCATTTTAACCTTTATTGATACTCCAGGAGCTTATCCTGGTATTAATGCCGAAGAAAGAGGGCAGTCTGAAGCTATTGCCCGTAATTTGATTGAAATGTCAGAACTAACTGTTCCTGTTATTTGTACAGTTATTGGCGAAGGGGGGTCAGGTGGGGCTTTGGCTATTGGTATTGGTGATGTAACCATGATGATGAAATACAGTACCTATTCAGTTATTTCACCAGAAGGCTGTGCCTCTATTCTTTGGAAAGATGCCGCCTATGCCTCAGATGCCGCTTCAGCTTTAGGAATCACCTCCGCACGTTTATCAGAACTAGGTTTAGTGGATGTTGTAATCGATGAACCTCTAGGCGGTGCTCATCGTAACCTTAAAGTAGCGGCTGAAAATTTAAAATATGCACTTTTAGACCAGTTAGATTTGTTGCAAGATAAAGACGTTAGTGAATTGGTCGAAGCACGATATAATCGCTATATGAGTTATGGAAATTTTACAACAGCTTAATCAGAGGTTCTTTTAGTGGAACCTTCCTCTCTTGAAATTCAAATTCAAGATTTTTTATCTAAAGTGCCTAATAAACCCATTGTAATCGCCTATAGCGGCGGATTGGATTCAATGGTCTTGTTACATCTGCTTAGTCGTTATATAGCAGATACAAACCTCCTACAAGCAATTTATATTAATCATCAACTACAAAGTGAGTCCGATGACTGGGCAACTTTTTGTCAAAAAACCTGTCAATCTTTAGGAATTAACTACCAGTCTATTTCAGTTGAAATCATTCAAACACAACGAAAAGGCATAGAGGCGGTTGCTAGAGAAAAACGCTATCAAGCTTTATTCGATGCAATGAAAAATAATAGTGTATTAGTTACAGGACATCACCTCAAAGATCAGGCTGAAACCACTTTAATGGCGTTACTAAGAGGTTCTGGCGTAGCTGGTTTAGCCGCAATGCCTATTGTAAAACTTATTGCAGGGGGTAAAAAAGGTGAAAAGAAAGTGCAACACTATCGCCCGCTATTATCAGCATCTGAATCGTCTTTTAAAAATTATGCAAAAGTACATCATCTAAATTGGGTAGAAGACCCTAGTAACAACTTATTATCTTTCAAAAGAAATTTTATTAGACACCAAGTTTTGCCTGTTTTAAAACAAGTTTCACCTGCACCTCTTAAAAATATAGCTAAATCAGCAAGCCTTATGTCAGAGTCTTTAGAGCTAATGGACGATTTAGCCAAGCTAGATTTACAGGGTTGTTTAGTCAATAAAATTTTCCTTCCCTTAATTGATTTATCTTGGGTGCGTCAAAAAAATATTATACGTTACTGGTTTAAGCATTTTTTACCGATACAACTTAATTCTAGTATTCTCAGTTGGTTAAAAATTTGTATTGAAAATAAAAATCCAGAAGCATTACCTATTTTAAAATTATCAAGAAGTGAGTTAAGGTATTACAATAAAAATATATTTTATATTCCTGATACTAAAAAGGAATTTTTTGTAAACCTATCTGATTTTAAGTTTTTAGATTTTGGTTTTTCAAGTACTGTTTTTGAAAAGGTTGATTTAAATCTGACGCAAGAAAACTTAAGTCAGGCTAAGGTTAGAGAAATTCAGCAACGAGATGAAATCGACTTTAAAGCCTTAAAAAAATGGTTTAAAAAACAAAAGATCCCACCTTGGGAGCGCACTCGTTGGCCAGTTATTGAGTTAAATGGTAAGGTGGTTGCGATTTTTGGTTTTCAATGAAATACTCAAAGGTCTCTCAAAGTAATTTAAAAAATAAGGTTTATTGTCAGAGTCAGAAATAAGAAAGGTGCATGAAATAATGCAACATTATCGGTGTTTGTCAAGATAGTCGTCACCTTTTACTCAAAAATTAACCTACTATTTCTACAACCCCATTTTTATCTCGATCAGGGTTCAACATAACCGCTCCAACAGGCTCACAATTCCTCACAGAACCTGACCATCGGTTTGGGCTTGCTTTACGTGCTTCTTCAAGTATAAGCTTTCTTTTTTGTAGTATCTGAGCGTCCAAACCAGCATGACGCTCAGCAGGTGACACAAAGTTTAACTTACTATGTTTATGCTCATTGTTGTACCAATCAACAAAATGCTCTACCCAGTTACGAGCATCATCTAGACCTATAAAACCTGATGATGGCCAGTTTCCTCGATATTTCAAAGTTTTAAAGAGTGCTTCAGAAAATGGATTGTCGTTGCTAACTCTAGGTCGGCTATAAGATGGCATTATGCCAAGCTCTTCTATTTTATCCTTGAGGGTTTGTGATTTCATCGGTGCTCCATTATCTGAGTATAGTGTCCCCACTTGTCAGAATAGTTGTCATCCCAAATATTTATAAAATCAGAGGGAAATAGGAATAAAACATGGCTTATCCATTAGAACGCAAAGAAGCAATACTTAACAAACTACTACCGCCTAGCAGTAAAGCAATCGCAGAGGTTGCAAAAGAAGAAGGAATACCCATAGGTACAATTTACGCTTGGCTGTCAAGTTTCACTACGTTATACCATGACTTTTTAAAAGGTCAGCCTGAAACATATCAGGAGATTTTTTAAATATTTC
>CAZRMK010000041.1:0-16167 GCA_964601165.1 uncultured Piscirickettsiaceae bacterium
CCTGCAAAATTCTATCTCATTTTACTCTCGTGACTAACTCGTGCAAAGGTCTCTAAGAATTTAAACTAAATTTTTAGAGTGCCCTTTTTATTGTTATTGGCTTTGGAAGTAGGTATGGATAATTTAGCAGAATTAGTTTGGACACAGCGTTATAGTGAATTTTTAGCAAAGAAAACTGCTAGGTCTGCTCGTATTGTCTACCAAAGAGATAGAGCAAGAGTGATTCACTCGGCGTCTTTTAGGCGCTTACAGGCAAAAACACAGATTTTTGGTTTAAATGAATCAGACTTTTATCGTACTCGTTTAACGCACTCCATGGAAGTTGCGCAAATAGGCTCAGGCTTGGTTGAACAGCTTATTACTGTGGCGGAGGAAAAAAATTCAGAAGAGGGTTATTTAGCTTGGTTACCGTCGTTTTATTTAATGGAAGCGATTTGTTTGGCGCATGACTTAGGTCACCCACCTTTTGGGCATGGTGGAGAAGTAGCATTAAATTATATGATGCGAAAGCATGGCGGGTTTGAGGGTAATGCTCAAACCTTAAGGATTTTAGCTAAATTAGGTGAATACACAGATAAAAATGGCGTAGATTTATCGCGTCGAGCGATTTTAGGGGTGCTAAAGTACCCTGCTATTTATACGGAGATTACGCAACAAAATCAAGAATATCTTGATAAGCTGGCAGAGTCAGAATTATTAGATTTTAAAACCTTGCAAATGAAAGAATGGTATCCACCTAAAATCAGTGTTTATGCAGAAGAAAAGTCTATTTTTGAATGGGTGCTTGCACCATTTTCATCTCAGGATAGGGCTAATTTTATGACATTAATATCTCAAGAAAATGCTTTTAAAGTGACTCAGCACAAAGCTTTTGATACCACTATTATGGAGCTAGCAGATGACATTGCATACGGAATTCATGATTTAGAAGATGCAGTTGCTATGTCGATGGTTCCAGAATCAGTATGGGTTACAGAATTTATGAATCATCCTGTTTTTATTAAAAATCCTTTGTGGAGTGAAGAAATGACCGCACGCTTGTTTAGTAAACGCTCTAAAGATCGTAAACATGCCATTAGTAAAATGGTAGGAATTATGATTGAAAGTGTTAGGGTAGAAGAAAATAGCTTGTTTGAACATCCTTTGCTACGCTACCAAGCGACATTAGGAACGAAAGAAATGGCAGTGCTGGAATTGTTAAAGGATTTTGTCTATAAAAATGTGATTACTTTGCCAGAAGTAAAAGGTATGGAATATAAAGGTCAGTTAATTATTTTAGAGTTATTTAAATCTTTAAAGGCTAATCCAATGGCACTGTTACCAAGAAATACCTACCAAAAATATCTTAACGCTAAGGATAGTAATGCTCAACAAAGAATCATCTCTGATTATGTTTCAGGAATGACAAATACTTATGCTGAACGTCTTTACGCTAAATTATTTTTACCTTTACAGGGTTCTATTTTTGATAGGTTGTAGTTCCTAAGTTCTGCAAGTTCTTACAGGACTCAGGCGGGCTTGGGAAGCAGTTTATTTACAGCGATAAATTTGAAATCTTTGCGAACCTGCTTCAACTTCTGTTAAGGCAACGATGGTATCTCCTCCCATGTGTGCAGCATCATTTTTTGCAATATTTCGTAGCTCTCTTTCCACAGTTGCACTGGGTAGATTAATGCCGATAAAAGAACTTTTCATTTGCACTATGGTTTTGCCTAGATTTTCACAGTGTTCGACATGCTTTGGATTAACTAATAGAACATGCTGTGCATCTTCGGTTACTTTATTAAAGGTACAGGCTGACATGAATAGGCTGGAGAGTGCGATTATACTAAGGATTTTGATAGAATGTTTGGTCATTTTTATCTCTTTCAGGAATTAAAAATTAGTAGATGTTAAGTATAGCCATTTTGAATATGCAAAGGAAGGGTTATCTAACGTTTGCCACCTCCGCCTGCTTTCATTAAAAAATAGTCTAGAGCAGAGGTAGGTAGTAATCTTTTTAGAATGGCGAATATAATCGTGGGGACGGTTACTCGGTAACGACTTTTAATTTTAGAGTGGTTAATGGCGTGTAATAAGCATTTTGTGACGGCTTCTGGCTTTAATGTAAAGGGTGCTGTAGAGTCAGAGGATTCTAATCGGGCAATCATGGTTTGATAGTTTTCTTGGTGGGCAGAGGGTTTGCCTTGAATCCATTTTTTAAATTGATAGTTGGCGTTTTGTCTAAAATTAGAGGTGATAGGACCTGGTTGGATAAGGCTGACTTGAATGTTGTCTTTTGCTAGCTCAAGCCGTAAGGTATCGGCAAATCCTTCAATTGCAAACTTGCTGGCATTGTAGGCTCCACGGTATGGCATAGCGGCAAAGCCTAGAATTGAGCTGTTATAAATGATTTTTCCTGCTCCAAGTTGACGCATAACTGGAATGATTAAGTTGGTGAGTTCTTGGGTGCCAAACACATTGGTTTCAAATTGATAACGCATAGCATCACGACTTAAATCTTCAACCGCACCAGGTAGTCCAAAAGCAGCATTGTTAAACAGTACCCCAATTTGATTTTTGGTATGTTGAAGTATTTTCTTGACGGCTAGATGGATAGATTCCGAACAGGCTAGATCAAGTTGAAAGCAAGTTATTCCTGCTTCATTTAAGCGGTTTACGTCTGTCTGCTGTCGGCAGGTGGCAATAACGAGCATTCCTTGTTTTTGCAAGGTTTTAGCAGCATGAAATCCTATTCCTGTGGAGCAGCCAGTAATAAGAGTGTAGGTATTAGAAATGGCAGGCATGAAAAAGAGATCTTTAGAGTTGAATGAGTGTAAGTAGGATTGTAAAGGACTCTTAACGCAATTTCTACATGGTTCTTGTCTAAATTAAGAATTAATCCTAAATCTTGCAAGTGCTTGCATAAATATAACACAAGTTATTGATTAGTATAGTTAATTTTAATTTTTCGGGAATATCAATAAGTATTCCGCTCGAATTAAAATCACCCTACAAATCAATATCTTGCACTCTATATGCACAAACACTTGCAGGATTTAGGTAAAAGAGGAAAATAATTTTATATAATAGCGATCTTAAATGTTTAACAAATGAGTTTTAGGGGATATTGTGGCGGTTATTAAGCGTTATTTGATTGCTGGGATCTTGGTATGGTTACCTTTGTGGGTAACTTATCTGGCGATTATGTTTTTAGTTAATTTTTTTGATAGAAGTTTGTTATTGTTGCCAAAAGCTTACCATCCAGAAGCCTTGTTTGGGATGGATATTCCTGGGTTTGGAGTGATTTTATCACTTGTTGTACTTTTTCTAACGGGAATGTTAGCAGCTAACTTTTTAGGTGGCAAGCTTATTAAGGCTTGGGAATCTTTTTTATCTCGTATTCCCTTGGTACGCTCTATTTATAACGCAGTCAAGCAAATTGCCGAAGCTTTTTTTAGTAGTGATTCGCAAACTTTTCAAAAAGTGTATCTCATTCAGTATCCTAGAGAAGGTCTCTGGACACTGGGCTTTCAAACCAGTTTAGAAGAGGGAGAGGCACAGAAAAAAACTGCTTTAAGTGATGTGGTGAATATGTTTGTGCCAACTACTCCTAATCCTACTTCTGGTTTTTTTATTATGGCTTCTAAGCACGATATTGTAGAGTTAGATATGAGTGTGGATAGTGCATTAAAAATGGTTATTTCTGGTGGAGTTGTAGTTCCGCCTTGGAAACAGGATGAAATGTCTGCCATAGAAAAAAATAAGTAAATTCAAGGAATAACTTGAATCTGTGCCGTAATGAAGTCACGGGTTTAGGTTTAAAGTCTCACCAAATAATTTAAAGGTAATAGCAATATGATGCGTACACACTACTGTGGACAAGTAACTGAAACTTTAGAAAGCCAAACTGTCACAGTATCTGGTTGGGTTCACCGACGTCGAGATCATGGCGGGGTCATTTTTATTGACTTACGTGACCGTGAAGGGTTGGTGCAAGTGGTTGTGAATCCTGATGATGCCGATAAGTTTTCTAAAGCAGAAAAATTACGTTCAGAATTTGTTTTAAAGGTGGTGGGTAAGGTAACGGCGAGAACTTCTGCAACGATCAATGAAAAAATGGCGACAGGTAAAGTTGAAATTGTAGCAGCGTCAATAGATGTTTTAAGCACCTCTGCCCCAATTCCTTTTCAGTTAGATGATAAAAACATTTCAGAAGAAGTGCGTTTAACCTATCGTTATTTAGATTTGCGTCGTGATGAAATGCAAAAAACACTGAAAACGCGTTATCAGGTAACTCGTTCTATGCGTCGTTATTTAGATGATAATGGCTTTATGGATATTGAAACTCCCATTTTAACCAAGTCAACCCCAGAGGGAGCGCGAGATTATTTAGTGCCGAGTCGGACTCATCAAAATAAGTTTTTTGCTTTGCCGCAATCTCCACAACTGTTTAAACAATTATTAATGATGTCTGGTTTTGATCGTTATTATCAAATTACTCGTTGTTTCCGTGATGAAGATTTGCGAGCGGATCGTCAACCTGAATTTACCCAGCTAGATATTGAAACTTCTTTTATGACAGAAGAAGAAGTTATGGTGATGATGGAAGGTTTAGTTAAGGTTATTTTTAGTGAAGCAGGCAATATTGACTTAGACTATGATTTTCCTCGTATGACCTATGCCGAGTCGATTGCAAAATATGGTATTGATCGCCCTGATTTACGGATTAATATGCAATTGGTTGATGTGGCTGATTTATTACAAGATATCGATTTTAAGGTGTTTGCCGCTCCTGCCAAAGACCCTAAAGGTCGTGTTGCTGCTTTACGTGTTCCACAAGGTGGTAAAATGTCACGTAAAGAGATTGATGATTACACTAAATTTGTGGGTATTTATGGGGCAAAAGGTTTAGCCTATATAAAAGTTAATGATCTCTCTGCGGGTATTGCTGGATTGCAATCGCCTATTGTTAAGTTTTTTCCTGATCAAGTAATGGAAATTATGCAACGCGTTGGAGCAGAAGATGGCGATATTGTGTTTTTTGGTGCAGATAAAGCTAAAATAGTTAATGAAGCCCTCGGTGCTTTGCGTTGCAAAATTGGTGAAGATTTAGGAATGTTAGAAAAGCCATGGGCTCCAGTTTGGATTGTTGATTTTCCAATGTTCGAAGCGGATGAAAAAACGGCTCGTTTAGCGGCTATTCATCACCCGTTTACTCAACCTAAGGCAACAACAGAAGAGATTTTAAATCATGATGAGCCAGAACAAATGCTGTCTCGTGCCTATGATCTAGTAATTAATGGTTTAGAAGTCGGGGGAGGGTCTGTACGAATTCATGATTCAGAAATGCAAGCAGCGGTTTTAAAAATGTTAGGTATTTCTAATGAAGAAGCCCAAGACAAGTTTGGTTTCTTAATAAAAGCATTAAAATACGGTTGTCCGCCCCATGCGGGTATGGCATTTGGCTTAGATCGTTTAGTGATGATTATTACCGGCAAAGAATCAATTCGTGACGTTATTGCCTTTCCTAAAACCCAGTCTGCCGCTTGCATGCTGACAGAAGCCCCTGGTTTAGTAGATAACGGGCAATTAACTGATCTAGGATTGAGGTTTAGGAAGCCTGTTTTAGGGCAAGGAAATAAGTAATTTAAATGAATAAGCAAGAAATAGGGTCGATGACAGCAAAAGAAGGTTTTATAAATGAAGCTGATATTTGTAAAAAATTTCTTGATTATAAAAACGATATTGAGGCAAAATCTTGGCTATCAATAATGGGGTATGATCCTCAAAAAATACAGAAGTTATCAGCCTCTCAAATTCCTGTAAGAACCAATCTGGAAAAAGCTATATCACTTGGTGTGTCTAAAGAAAAATATAATGAGACCTTTGCATAATTAAAGTGCGTTTCCTAAACCGCACTTTAATTATGCAAAGGTCTCATAATGAAACAATTAAGTTTAAAAAAGCTGATATTCAAGTTAGAATCGAAATTATCATTGATGATATTTTGCACATAGAAAATATTTCTCTAAAAAAGCTAATAAGTCTGCAGGCTTTAACCAAGTAGATAAAAGGTCCGTTTTAACTTATCAGCAGATATGGGGATTTAACGATGATGTGGCAAAATGGCTAAGATTATTTACAGGAGATATACTTCCTCAAGAAGTATTATCAAAAAATGAATTATGCAATATAAGAGATGAAAGGCGATTGTTTCTAACGGAGATTCCCGACAATAAACTCCAATGCATTATTGACTACTTTAACAAAAATATAACACTTATAATTTCTGATATTTTAAGAGGACGAGGAGGATTAAGTGCAGAATGGTTTCTTGTAACAAGAAAAAATAATGATAACTCATTAGATTGGATACTAAAAGATATAAATACCGTAGTTAATTTCTATGTGCAAGGTGGTGTAATTTTGAGCCCAAGAGGTAGCTTGAAAATTGGTCGTGCTACAATGCAACTAAAAGGTGGAACTCCTGATCCAACAAGTTTACAATTTAAAATCAACCCTTTGGATTTGTTTGATGCATAGAATGTTGAATAAAGTTGAATATATTGATTTGTTTGCTGGAATAGGTGGTTTTCATCAGGCAATGAATTCTTTTAATGGGAAATGCGTATTCGCTTCTGAATGGGATAAAGAAGCGGCTAAAACATATTTTGTAAACTATGGAATTGGACCAGAGGGAGATATTACTAAAATAAAAGAAGAAGATATTCCACAACATGATATTTTATGTGGAGGATTTCCCCGCCAAGCTTTTTCGATTTCTGGGAAGCAAAAAGGGTTTGAAGATATTAGAGGAACATTGTTTTTTGATATTGCTCGTATTATTAAACACCATAAACCAAAAGTTTTATTACTTGAAAATGTTCGTAATCTCGAAAAACATAATGACGGTAAAACTCTTACAATTATTACTTAGACTTTAGAAAACCTTAATTATGATGTTTATTATAAAGTGCTAAATGCTAGTCATTACGGATTACCACAAAATAGGGAAAGAATATTTATAGTTTGTTTTAGAAAAGACTTGCTAATAAAAGATTTTGAATTTCCGCAACCTATAAGTAAAAAAGTTAGCCTATCTGATATCCTTGAAGATAATCCCCAAAATGCTAAAATAATTGACAGACCTGATACAGTTTTCACAAAAATATTTAAACCGCAAATCAACTTGTTTGGTGAAGTTGATTTGCCCAACAAACCAATACAAATTGGGTATGTCAATAAGGGTGGACAAGGTGAACGCATTTATAGTCCTTATGGACATGCAATAACTCTTTCTGCTTATGGGGGTGGTGCAGGTGCAAAAACTGGACTATATTATATTAACGAAAGAATAAGAAAATTAAGTCCTAGAGAGTGTGCAAGAGTGCAAGGTTTTCCAGATTCATTCAAAGTCAATTCCTTATTAACTCAAAGCTATAAACAATTTGGAAATAGTGTTGCTGTAAATGTATTAAAAGCAATAATTAAGGAAATACATAAAACAGGTTGTTTTGAATATAAAGATAGTACACATAACAAATCGTTGCACATGGGCATGCTTTCATCTCCGGTTCAAACGAGCTTAAGCGTTTGTGGGAAAGGTTAGAGGGTACCTGTGTTAGTCGGGTTATTGAGGTTTATGTAAGCTTATGGATATATTAAATTTACAAGCAAAAACAATTCCTGCAGGATTGCAGTCTCGTATTAATGAGTTGGCATTATCTGCTCCTACTTCACCTTGGCTTTCTCAAAGTGATAAGGATCGCTTAAAAGAAAAAATTAAAGGCTTGTTAAAAAAGCATGATGCCCAGATGGTGGCACATTATTATGTTGATGCGGATTTACAGGCATTGGCAGAAGAGACGGGTGGAAAAGTTGCAGACTCTTTAGAAATGGCTAATTTTGGAGTGCAATCTAAAGCTAAAACTCTAGTGGTTTGTGGGGTGCGTTTTATGGGGGAGACTTCTAAAATGTTAAGCCCAGAAAAAACTATTTTAATGCCAGATTTAGAGGCAACTTGCTCGTTAGATGAAGGCTGTCCTGCGGATAAATTTGCAGACTTCTGCGCTCAGTATCCTAAACATAAAGTTGTAGTTTATGCTAATACCAGTGTGGCAGTTAAGGCGGTTGCTGATTGGGTTGTTACTTCTGGTAATGCGTTAGAAATTGTTTCTCATTTAAAAGCTCAAGGCCACAAAATTATTTGGGCTCCCGATGAGCATTTAGGGCATTGGATTGAAAAAGAAACTGGCGTGGAAATGATTCGTTGGCGGGGTAATTGTATTGTTCACCATGAATTCCAAACTTATGAATTAGAAGCTTTAAAGCTAAAGCATCCTGATGCTAAGGTGCTAGTTCACCCAGAATCTCCTGCTGAAGTTGTCGAATTAGCAGACATTGTAGGGTCAACTAGAGTGATGATTCAAGCTGTTGAAACTATGCCAGATCAAAAGTTTATTGTGGCAACGGATATGGGTATTTTCTATAAGATGCAACAACTAGCACCTCGAAAAACTTTGATTGTTGCTCCAACAGGTAGTCAAGAAAAATCCTGTAGCTCTTGTGCACATTGTCCTTGGATGGCAATGAATAACTTAGAAAACCTAGCAGAATGTCTTGAAAAGCAAACAGGAGAGGTTCTGGTTGATGAAACTATTCGCCTAAAGGCATTAGAGTCGGTTGATAGAATGTTAGCCTTTTCAAGATCGCAAGGTTTGGTGAAATCTAATGCCGCATGATTGTTCTGGTGTCATATCGGAGTTGTCTTGGCAAAATTGAAACGTATTTTAGGAATAGACCCTGGTTCTCGTAAAACTGGATTTGGTATTGTTGAATCAGGGCGTTATCATCCTAGTTATGTAGTGAGTGGGGTGATTAGGATTGAGAAATATTCAGGTTCAGAACGATTAAAAAATATTTTTAACTCTATTACGCAACTAATTGAGCAGTATCAACCAGATGTAATGTCAATCGAAAAAGTTTTTGTGTATAAAAATCCTAATTCTGCCATAGTGTTAGCGCAGGCTAGGGGAGTTATTCTGTGTGCCGCCGCTTTAAAAAACGTGCCTATTTTGGAATACACTCCAACTCAAGTAAAAAGTACCATTGTCGGCAAAGGGCATGCTAGTAAAACACAAGTGCAATATATGGTACAAACCCTGTTAAAGTTGACAGATATGCCACAAGAAGACGCGGCAGATGCTTTGGCCTGTGCCTTGTGTCATGATCGTTATATGTCTTTGGGGATTGACCCCGAAAAATTATCTAAGGGGACACGCTTTTGAAAAGGGAAGCATTATGATTGGCTTTTTAACGGGTAGGCTTCATTCTAAACAACCGCCAGCTTTGGTTTTGGATGTCAATGGGGTTGGCTATGAAATAGAAGCCCCGATGTCGACTTTTTATGCACTGGGTAATTTGGATGCAACTCAAACTATTTTAACCCACCTGCATGTTCGAGAAGATGCTATGTTATTGTTTGGCTTTGCAACAGCAGTGGAACGTGCTTTATTTAAGGAATTGATTAAAGTTAATGGCGTGGGAGCTAAAATGGCACTGGGAGTTCTTTCTGCGATGTCGGTAAACGATTTTGTGACAGCGGTAGAACAAGAAAATGCCGTTGGGCTTACCAGTATTCCTGGAGTAGGTAAAAAAACTGCTGAAAGACTTATTATTGAAATGCGTGATAGGTTGAAAAACTGGGCAATTGATAAGGCAGATAAGGCTAAAGGAGATGTTGATTTAGGATCAGAGTCAGTGTTTTTCAATGATATTCAAGAATCAGCTATTGAAGCTTTGGTTAGCTTAGGGTATAAATCTACTCAGGCAGATAAAATGGTGCGTAAAATTAAAGATAAAAATTTATCTTTAGAATCTCTTATTAAGCAAGCATTGCAAAGTGTTAGTATTAGGTAGTTGGAATAGAAAATAACAGTATGATTGAAACCGATCGCTTAGTTGGCGGGCAAGCAACCGAAGCAGAAATGTATAATTTGCCAACCGTTCGGCCTAAAGAAATTAATGAATACATTGGTCAGCAAGCGGTACGAGAGCAGTTAATGCTATCTATTCGTGCAGCTAAAATGCGTGCTGAGCATTTAGATCACGTCTTATTATATGGTCCTCCGGGTTTAGGTAAAACCACTTTAGCACATATTATTGCCGAAGAAATGGGGGTTACTTTACGCCAAACATCAGGACCAGTAATTGAAAAGCCAGGTGATTTAGCGGCTATTTTGACACGTTTAGAGCCACATGATGTCTTGTTTGTTGACGAAATTCACCGTCTTTCTCCAATTATTGAAGAAGTGCTTTATCCTGCAATGGAAGATTTTCAAATTGACATTGTGATAGGCGATGGTCCGGCGGCACAAAGTGTTAAAATCGATATTCCGCCTTTTACTTTGGTGGGGGCGACAACGCGAGCAGGGCTATTGACTGCCCCACTTAGAGATAGATTTGGTTTGATACAAAGATTAGAGTTCTATTCAGATGAAGAATTAAAACAAATTGTTGAGCGTTCTGCTAACATCCTAGGAATACATTCTGAACCGCAAGGAGCGTTAGAAATTGCTAAGCGTTCTCGAGGAACTCCGCGTATAGCTAATCGTTTACTTAGGCGAGTACGAGATTTTGCACAGGTTAAAGGTGATGGCATAATTACTCAAAGTATTGCAGATCAATCCCTTCGTTTATTAGAAGTTGATTCTCTCGGTTTAGATAAAATGGATCGCCGATTATTGGAAATGATGATAGGAAACTTTGATGGTGGGCCGGTTGGTATTGACAGTATTGCAACGGCGCTAGGAGAAGAACGCGGTACGATTGAAGATGTGATCGAACCTTTTCTTGTGCAACAAGGTTTTTTAATGAGAACGCCTCGAGGGCGGATAACAACCCGTCATGCCTATGCTCATTTAGGACTAACAGAGCCACAAATAAAGACATAAATTTAGGAAGATTTCTCAAAGGATATTGAAATATGGACAATACAACTCTTTTACAACTTGTTATAGATGCCAGTGTGGTTGTGCAATTAGTCATGCTGTTATTGCTCTTTATGTCAATTATGGTGTGGGCGATTTTTTTTGCAAAAAACACCCAACTAAGACGAGCGCAAGCAGCCAGTAAAGAGTTTAATGGTGATTTTTGGGTAACTCATGACTTAACCCAACTTTATAATCAGGTTTCTTCAAATTCTATGGACAATCAAGGTTTAGATTCTATTTTTGAGTCGGGCTTTAAAGAGTTTGTTAGTTTAAAAAAGCAAGGGGTTGTTAATACGGCAGACTTGGTGTCTGGGGTGCAAAGAGCTATGAAAATTGCATTTTCAAATGAAGCAGAAAGGTTAGAGCGTACCATTCCGATTCTGGCATCTATTGGATCATCTGCACCCTATATTGGTTTGTTTGGAACAGTTTGGGGAGTTATGCATGCTTTTGTCGCTTTAAGTGAAGTGCAACATGCCACTTTATCTGCGGTTGCTCCAGGAATTGCTGAAGCCTTGATTGCAACTGCAATTGGTTTATTTGCGGCAATACCCGCGGTTATTTTTTATAATCAACTGAGCGTTAAAGCCGATAAAGTGATTACAGATTACGAAAACTTTGCCGAAGGGTTTTTAAGCATCATTCAGCGTCAATCTCATTCTATTAAAAATTAGAACAAAGCCTTGAATGCGGAGAAAATATTATGCAAACAAATTTTAGACGTTCTAGACAGAAAAAAGGCTTGATGGCAGAGCTTAATGCCGTGCCTTATATTGATGTTACCTTTGTATTGCTGATTGTTTTTATGATAACCGCTCCAATAGCGCAACAAGCAGTGACAGTGGATCTGCCCCAAACACCAGAAATTACCCAAGAAATGCTTTTTACTGCAGAAGAAATTCCTTTTGTGATTAGTGTCACGGCAGAAGGGTTTTATAAAACCAGTGTTAACCCTGATATCCTTTTAGGAAAAGAAGATTTAGAAAGCTTGATTGCTGAAGTTATGGCAAGAAATATATTAAACCCAGATGCTCCTGTTCATATCCAAGGAGATAGACAAGCGGCTTATGGTAAGGTGATTAACTTGTTTGTATTATTGAAAGCAAATGGAATAGAAACGGTTTCTTTATTAACTCAGCCTGCAATACCCGAGACCTAGTAGTTATGTTTGCCTTTATTGCACGTTATCCAATTTCTAGTTTTTTTGCTCTATTATTGCATGTTGTTATTTTTGCAAGTTTTGTTTCTGCCAGCCTTTCTGATGAGCCAGAAGTAGTAAAAGTATCGCTTGTAGGTGATGACACAGAAGCCATTAGACCGCCGATAAAACAAATGGAACCCATGAGAACCTTTGCGGTAGACAGTTCTCTGGTGCAAAAACAGCTAGCCTTACTTAAAGAGCAAGAAAAAGCTAAGGTTTTATCTCAAAAGCAGCTTGAGCAACAAGTTGTAGATGACAAAAAACGTTTAGCCGATTTGCAACGACAACAACAAACCGAAGCAAGAAGAGCAGAAGAAGCCCGTAAAAAAGCAACTGCTGAACAGCGTAAAGCCACTGAAGCCAAGCGTTTAGCCGATATTGAACGGCAAAAAGTAGTTGTTCAGAAAAAACGTGCCGAGGAAGAAGAGCGCCGAGCTGAGCAGGCAAGAAAAGCCACTCAACTCGCCGAGAAACAGCGTAAAGAAGCCGATTTAAAAGTAGCTGATGCACAAAAGCAACGTGAAGCTGAAGAAGCGCGAACTAAACATCTGCAAGCTGAAATTAAGCAAAGAGTAGCAGAAAAACAGCAATTAGAACAGCAGACTGCAGTGGCAAGAAAGCAAAGAGAGCAAGCCGAAGCCGAAGCCAAATTGCAGCGTCAATTAGCTGCAGCAGATGCTACTAAGCGTGCTAATATTAGGCAGCAAGAAATGGCAAATTTAAGGGAGGCTTATATAGCATCAATTCGTGCTAGGGTAATCTCTAATTGGAGAACGGTTGCTAGAATTTCGCCCCATGCACAATGTACCCTATCTATTACTCAGACTAGAAAGGGTGAGATAGTGAGGGCAGAAGTATTAAACTGTACTCCAGAAACTTCTCCGCAGTTTAAAAGAGATGCTGTCAATGCTGTGCGTAGATCAGCGCCTTTACCACCACCTCAAATGGAAGAACTATTTGAAAGTGATATTAAATTTATATTTAAACCCTAATTTTTGACCAAAATCCTCTGATATAAAATTGAGTTTAGGGTTACACACAAAATACGCAAACAGGATAAAAAAATGTTAAAAAGAATATCAGCTATTGCCTTGATATGGTTAGTTTGGGGGTTTGCTCAGGCTAATTTAATTATTGAAATAGACCAAAGTGATGAATATGCCTTGCCTATAGCAATTGTACCCTTAGCTTGGCAAGGAACTACATTGGATCCGCCAGAAAAAATCTCTGATGTTATGGCTTTTAATTTTTTAAGAACGGGTAAGTTTAGGCCCATAGCCCCTTCACAAATGCCACAACAGCCTTCTCTAGTGTCTGAAGTAGATTATAGGCAATGGCGCAATATAGATGTTGATAATATATTAATAGGCTCTATTACTGCAGAAGAGCAAACAGGGTTTTTCACCATTGATATGCACTTCTTGGATGTTTTAAGGCAAAAAGAAGTGTTTGCTAAACGTTGGTCTAATATTCCTGAAAATTTATTGCGAAAAGTTGCTCATCAAATGAGTGATTTAATTTATGAAGAGTTAACGGGCATTCGTGGGGTTTTTAGCACTCAAATTGCTTATGTGACCTTAAATAGAGTGAATGGTAAAAGACATTTTGCTCTAGAAGTAGCCGATGCTGATGGTTATGGAGCTCAAAAAATCCTTAAATCATCTTATCCTATTATGTCTCCATCGTGGTCTCCTGATGGTAAAAAACTGGCCTATGTCTCTTTTGAAAATGGCAGATCAGAAATCTTTATTCAAAGCTTAGACGGTTCATCTCGGGAATTAATTGCTAGCTTTAAAGGCATTAATAGTTCGCCTGCTTGGTCTCCAGATGGTAAATATATATCAATGACTTTGTCTAAAGATGGTTCGGCAGATATTTACATTATGAATTTAGCTACTCGTCAACTGCGTAGAATGACGAGGAATTGGGCTATTGAAACTGAAGCCGTTTGGGCTAGCAATGGACGTTCACTATTTTATAACTCCGATAGACGAGGTCAACCACAAATTTTTCAAGTCTTTTTAGATACAGGAGAGGAGAGACGAATTTCTTTTGAAGGTAGGCATAATGCTAATCCTGAAGTTTCTCCAGATGGGCGTTATATTGCGATGGTTCATGTTTCTACAGGGTTTAATATAGGAGTCTTAGATTTATTTAATAATGATTTTTCAATCATTACCGATACTTTTTTAGATGAATCTCCTAGTTTTTCACCCAATGGTGAAATGATTTTATATTCGATGAACCGAGGAGGGAAAGGTCGTTTAGCATCTGTATCAGTAGATGGTCGTATTACCCAGTTTATTAGTGTCAAATCAGGAGAAGTAAGGGAACCCGCATGGGGGCCTTTTAAAGATTAAAAGCACTCCTTAATCTTTGTTGAAGCCATAGATCTGAGTGTGAAAATTTAGTATTAAATAACACCTAAATTCTGCAAATACTTGCAGGATTTAGTTAACATAAATAGGTAAAAAAATGAAAACACTACAGGTGCTATTTGTAATTGTCGTTGCTCTTTCAGTGGCAGCTTGTGGAGGAGGCTCTTCGCAGATTATTAAGGAAGATCCAACTCATCAGCCTATTTCTGGAGGAGCTCAAGGGGAATTTGGCACTCAAGAAGGAACGGGGGTTGAGATTATTGGTGCGACAGGAAGTGAGTTAAGAGGTATAGATCTAAGAGGAGGGCAGTTATCTGCTGAAGAATGGGCAAAAATAGATTTAGAAAAACAGCGCGAAATGATGGCGCAAGGGATTCAGCCAGTTATTTATTTTGAACTTGATAAATCAATCATAACAGAAGAAGCCTATATTATTATCAAGCATTATGCTGACTATTTGAATGATAATCTGAATGAAAGTCTAACCCTAGTAGGTCATACTGATATTAGAGGAACTTCGTCTTATAATTTAGCACTAGGAGAAAGACGGGCTAAATCTGTAAAAGAAGTCTTTATGTTGTATGGAGTAAAGATGTCTCGTATTGGGGTGATTAGTATGGGTGAGGAATTACCCGCAGTTGACTTGCAAACAGAAGAAGCTTGGGCAAAAAACCGTCGAGTTGAAATTAATATTTTTGAATAACTGAGTTTTTACGATGATAAAAAAACTGCTTATAGGTCTGCTAAGTGTTGCTATCTTACTAACAAGTATGGCTTCTTTTGCAGCTGAAGTGTCGGCGGATCTTGAAGATAGGGTTCAAAGATTAGAACGTATGGCTGATAATCCAGTTTTACTTAGATTAAGTCAGCAAATTTCACGACAACAAAGAGAAATAGCAAGTTTACATGACGATGTAGATCGCTTAAAGCATCAGCTTGAGAGGTCTCGTCAAGATTCAGTTAAAAAGTATCGTGATCTTAATGAGCGTTTGAATCTTTTAGAGAGACCTTTAGTCGCTCAGTCTGAGCCACATACAGCACTGACGACGATACTAGATGAAGCAAGAAATGAAGAACCTATAATTGAAGAGGAACAGTTTAAGCCTTCTGAAAAGTTAGATGTAGAGGGTTCTGTGATGGTTTCTAAACCTGAAGCAGTTGTTGCTACTGTGATTGAAATACAGCCAGTTACCGATGAAGAAAGAAAGATTTATTCGCAAGCTTTTGACTTGATGAAGCAAAAGCAATATCAAGAAGCGGTAGTGGCATTTAAAGCTTTTAAAGAGACCTATCCCCACAGTTCTTTAGCGAGTAATAGTGCTTATTGGGCTGGGGAGGCTTTGTTGCTTTTGGGAGAGCAGGATAAGGCTTTAGAATCTTTTAGCTGGGTTCAACAGCATCAACCAGCAAGCATGAAAGCTCCAGATGCCTTATTAAGACAGGCTGATACTTTAAGAAATATGAATAAATTAGAACAAGCTAAGTTGCTTTATCAACAGTTGATAGATATGTATCCAAAGGATAGAGCTGCTACAAAAGCGATTTCTAGATTAGAGGGATTATAACCTAAATCCTGCAAGTGCTTGCACACATATATCGTAAGCTATTAATTCGT
>CAZRMK010000042.1:0-16010 GCA_964601165.1 uncultured Piscirickettsiaceae bacterium
GATAATAAATAATCTGCATACGCATAAGCCTGCTTAGGAAAGCGAATAGGCTGACCATTTTGATCTAAGACATGATGTAATAAATGAGGTGATTGCTGTAAATTAATTCTTTGCCGACTTAACAAATTATATTCCTGAAACGGATTTTGACTCAACAACAAACGAGCAACAGCTCTTCTAACATTCATTGTTGAAGCTATTTGCTGTGGGAATTCTAAAACTAATTCAGAAGGATAATGAATTAAGGTAGGGTGTAAATTAGCATAATCTTTTTTAAAAGAGCTCTCTTTTATTTCCAAAACAGGGTTAGAAATTACCCTTCTACCAGGTACAAATTGTTCTTGAATAGCAACATTAACCGATTTTTCATGGACATTTTGCTCTTTAAAAACAGCAGGTAAATTCTGCGGAGAAGAAACTATATTCCTAATACCCGAAGCGGCACTAAAAGATGGAATATCTTGCTGGCTATGCAGATTTTTTTGTGTCTGCTGACCAACCCACAGCTGAAATGAGGTTAAGAAACCACCACTAAGCACAAGTAAAGTCAAAGAGACCAACAAATAAATAATAATTTTTCGATTTAGCACAAGGTTTCTCTAAATATCTAATTTAATACTAGAGGCAGAAGCAAAACCAATACCAACCAGTTATTTTTTAACGCAAATAATCAAATAAAGACATACCTTGCACACGAGTAAAAACTTGCTGTGCCATTTGCAGTGCGGTTTGTGCTTGGGTAAAATCAGAGACACCTTGTACAATATCCATATCTTCAATCTTCATACGGCGTTCTTCTAAAGCGAGTTTAAAAAACTCACCAGAGTCATGCTGTGCTTCAATTCTGTTTTGACGCCCCCCTATTTCAGCTCGCACTAAACTAAGTTGTTCTAAACCAGCTTTTAAATCATCCAACACTGAGTCTGGCGGGGCAAGCCCTCTATCTAGGTGATCTTTAAGATTAACCAAAACATTCAATATATTAGGATCTACCCCAGCAGGTAACGAGCTTGCTCCATCAGGCAGATTAAATACTTTATTACCGTTATCGGTTATTCTCACTCGACTAGGATCACCCAAATCATTGGGAATTAGCCTATTATCATTATCAAAACCAATTTGTACAAATCTCGCTCCATAATTAGCATTTGCATCATGATGCACTCCTGCATTAGGGCTACCAATATAAGCAAAAAATTTATTACCCGCTAACAAAGGTTCTCCAGAACCATTATTGGCAGGTACATTTACCGTATCCTCTACAAATGCACTGGTAACATTTACATTGTTACCTGCAAAAATCTTTTCTCCTTCAGAATTGGTAAAATTCATCATATTACGAACTTGTTCTATAATTTGACCGACTTCTTTAGCTGTTGCTTGTCTATTTTGAGCTGAAAAAGTATCATTCATCATTTGAATACTTAGCTCACGTGCCCTTTGCAAAGACTCTACTGTACTAGATATCGCGGTTTCTTCAAGCACCAGACTGGCTTTCGCAAATTCACCATTTTTGGCAAACTGCTCAATTTTATTCATCGCCATATTCAAACCATGCACTTGATTCATGCCAGAAGGATCATCGCTGGGATTATTAATCCGCTTTCCTGTCGACATCTGCTCTTGAATCTTCAATAAATTTGCTTGATGATTCTGAATAGAATTAATGCCTTGCTCATGAAATTGACTGGTAGAAACTCTCATAATTCAATCATCCTTAATTTATCGTGAGATAACGCCTAACAAGGTTTGAAAAAGTGTTTGTGAAGTTGAAATTAACTGTGCTGCCGCCTGAAAAGATTGTTGAAATCTCATTAAATTAATTGCCTCTTCATCCAAGCTCACACCCGACATAGATTCCCTGCGGTTTTGGATTTGTTCAAACACATTGGTTTGTGCACTCAACTGAATTTCAGTGCTACGAACATACATTCCTAAATTAGTTGCCATTTTTGAATAAGCGCCCAATAAACTTTCAGATGCTACTCCAGCAGAATTTGCAAACAATAATTCTTTTGATTGTAAACTTGCCATATTAGCGATATTGACATTATCTCCTGCTCCAGATGCTCGCAGAGCTTCATCCAAAATAGAACCATCATTATTTGCATCCACAGGAGACTGCCCTCTAGTGGCAATTTCTCTAGTATCAAGTAAACTCGTTTGAAAATTATTTAACATATCTTGATGAGGTCTAATAATAAATTGATCTCCCCTTTGAAAGTTACCTGCGGGATCAATAGTTATTTCAAAGCCTTCAATACTATAAGTTACTCCAGGAACAATGGTGCTGGTTTGAGAAGCAGGGGCATCTGGATAACCTGCAATAGAACGATCGGTTAAAGTTAATAACTCGCCAGTTTTTTTATCTCGTATTTCAAAATTAGTGCCATTAACGTTATGTAATTCATATTCTCTAGAAACCATCTCGCCAATATTACGAATTGCACTTTCTAAATAAATTTGTTGATCCCCAAAATTACTCGGATCAACCCCTGCAACAGGAGGACTATTAAAAGGCGGTGTTTGTGAAAAGTTAGCAGTTACCGGATTAGCATCGGTAGTAGAAGGTATTTTGGGGTTAAAGGCAAAATTAATAAAACTACCGTCACTCGATGCTGAATCATTATTACGACTTTGCAAAACATTGGCATCAAGAGGGGTAAAAAAAGCTTTGCCTGGATCACCATTATCATCATAACCCATATAATGTTGCCAATTAACCGAGGCCGTTAATCCATTTAACATTAAACCCATATCACGCATAGATTTATCCAGCATATTGCTTCTAAAATCTAACACCCCTCCTAACTGCCCACCTTGAATTTGTTGGCTTATATTATGATTTTGTCCGCCTATATTCATAAACACTTCCATCCGATTATCATCAGGATAATCGCTGAAATTTGCCTGCAAATAGGTAACTGTGCCATCACTAATAAGAGGCAGCCTGCCGTTTCCGGTATGAATATCAACTCGTCCGTCTGCTTGATGAAAAGGCTTAATATCCATATAACGTCCCAGTTCAAATATGGCTTGATCCCTTTTATCAAGCAAATCATTAGGTACTTGAGAGCCATCATTAAGAGCTCTCCCTACATGTTGATTAATGCTATTAATAGAATCTAGGCGACTATTAATTTCTCTAGTTAAGTCTTTAACTTGATGATTAACTTGCACCTGAGAAGCTTGTAGCGCTGTACTTAAGTTATCAATATAGCTTTCCATATTCCTAGATTCATCTAGTAATAAACGGCGACTGGTATCGGAGGTAGGGTTATTTGATAAATCTTGCATACTACCAAAAAACCGAAACATAAATTCCTGAACACCCTTGTCATTAGAAGCGACTATACCCTCGATATGTTTTGACAATTCAAGTTGCTGATCGTAACGCTGCATTAAGGAGTGACTAGAAACCATCTGAGTTTGAATATGCTGGGAAAAAACACGCTCGACAGAAGATACTCTAACTCCGCCTCCAGAAAAAGAGCCTGCCGCTACTTGTGGAGCATTACTAACAAGCTCCGCTCTTTGACGATTAAAACCTTCCGTACCGACGTTGGCAATATTGTGAGCAGTTACATCCAGCCCTTTTCTAAAAGCGGCAGTGGCAGCCGAGCCAATTTGTAATAGATCTGCCATATAAAGTTACCTTATTTTGCATTCACATCAAAATGAACTAAAACCATCCCAAAAATGCATCACTATTATGGTACAAAAGGCCGTAATGAGAGGGCATTTTGAGTAGAAGATACTGGCATTGAAACGACTGGATTTAAGGAGGTTTCTTGACGCTTTTGCTCATCTCGATCTGCCATTTTTTGTTTATAACTTTCTAGCTCCGCAGGTGACAAAGACGGTGACTTGGGTGAAAGCTGCTCTACAATAATATCGGCTAACCCTAACGAACCTTTAGTAGCAATTAATTGTGACAACTGTTCATCATGCCAAGACTGGTAAAATTCAGACTGCCCACCATCCATCCAACCACCATCTAACTGCACTTTTCTTGATTCTTCTAAAATCTTCTGCACAAAAATAGCTTCAAATTGCTCCGCAACAGCTCGTAAAGCTTCTTTAGGATTTTCTCTAGCGGTTTGCCTTAAATCATTAAAAGCTCTTATATCCGTTACTATTTGATGACTTTGTAGTTGGTTTACTTCACTCATTATCTTTTCCTGAAAATTTTATGACTAAATAACAATCAGTTCAGCTTTTAATGCTCCAGCCTGCTTTAAGGCTTCAAGAATTGCCACCAAATCTCCTGGAGCAGCTCCTACATTGTTTACCGCTTGCACAATGTCATCAAGAGAAACTCCTTTTGGGAACTTAAACATGCGACCGTCGCCCATATTTTGAACATCTAATACGGTATCAGGTGTTACCTGAGTATCGCCCCCAGCAAAAGCACCAGGCTGATTAACGTCAAAGTCTTCCATAACTCTAACCACCAAACTACCATGGGTTACGGCAGCAGCAGTCACTCTCACGTCACGTCCGATAACTACCGTTCCAGTTCTAGAATTAATAATTACTTTTGCCGCTGCTCGTCCAGAAGTTACTTCAAGATTTTCTATCATTGATAAAAAAGCGACTCTTTGATTAGGTAACCTCGGAGCCATAACGTCAATAGAATTGCCATCTCTAGCCATAGCAACACCTGCACCTAACTTTTCATTAATAACATTCACCAAATTAGTTGCCGTGGTAAAATCTGGAGTTTTAAGATTGAGAGTAATCGTGGTTCCTAAATCAAAACCTGTATTAACCTCTTTTTCAACCATTGCACCACCTGGAACTCGCCCAACACTGGGAACATTTACCGTAATTCTTGAGCCATCCGCTCCTGTCGCATCCAACCCGCCTACAATCAAGTTACCTTGTGCTAAAGCATAAACATTGCCATCCACACCCTTTAAAGGGGTCAATAATAAAGTACCGCCACGCAAACTATCAGAGTTACCTAAAGAAGACACGGTAACATCAATTTTATGCCCTGCCTTTGCAAAAGCTGGCAAGGTAGCATGTACCGCAACAGCAGCAACATTTCTAGAATTAAGCCGTGTTCCTGCTGGTAAATTAATGCCAAACTTATTCAACATAGATAGCAAACTTTGGTCTGCAAAAGCAGTTTTATCGCCAGTACCATGCAGCCCGACCACTAAACCATAGCCAATAAGAGCATTAGAGCGAACTCCAGCAACATCTGCTATATCTTTAATTCTAGAAGACGCATAGGTTAACGAACTCCATCCCATCAACAAGATTAACCAAATAACCGTTTTTTTAGTAAACATGTTTTTCTCCCAGAATTTATTTAATGGTTTCTAATTTGAGATCTACAAAGGCCAATATTTGGATAAAAACTTCGTCAAAGCCCCTACTCTAGCAGTATCGCCAGAAATACCCGTATCCTTAAAAATCAACCGCACATCAGCCACTCTTGCTGAATTAATGGTGTTATCAGGACTAATGTCTTGAGGCCTAATAATTCCTGCAAATTGCATCACCTCATCACCATCATGAATCGTAATCCATTTTTCACCCCTAATGATCAAGTTACCATTTGAAATTACCTCAATAACCGTAACCGCTATAGAGCCTGTTAAGCTCGACTTTTGCTTAACATCAGAGCTTCCCGAAAAAGAACCCTCTGACCCAAAACCAAAACCAATTCCCGTTGGATCACCATCAGTAAAAGGAGCTGAAAAAGGTGATACCACAGTTTGACCAAATATACTTAAAGGCGTTTGTACCCCAAAATCTTGTTGATTGCTTCGGTTATATTTAGCTTGATCTCTTTTCTTAGCATCAAATCTTTCTTCTAAGTTAATGGTAATAATATCCCCTACTCTATGTGCTCTAGAATCATTAAAAAGACTCAAGCCTTCCCCTGCTTGAAACAAAGAACCATTTCTAGGCAAATTCGCTTGAGGGATATTTAAAGGAAAGCTCGGCTCATAAGAAAACTTTTCCATTCTCTCTGGAGGGGTTGATGAACAACCAGACAGGATACTTACCGCAAGCATTACAAGCACCAGCAGATGTAACTTATTTAGTTTCATTTTTTAGCCCTCTTCCCTATACACTTTATGACAAATTAAATGTGATTAGTTAAAAACTGCATCATTCCATCTGCTGCACTAACTACTTTGGCGTTCATTTCATAGGTACGCTGGGCTTCAATCATGCCAATTAATTCTTCTACCGTATTCACATTTGAAGATTCTAAAGCTCCCTGTAACAAACTTCCCGCTTCTTCTGTTGCAGGATTTTTTGCATTAGGCGTGCCACTCGCTAGGGTTTCCATGAAAAAATTTCCACCAATAGCTTCCAGCCCTGCGGGATTAATAAAAGTTGATAACTCTATCTGTCCTATCTGAACTGGTATAGGATTACCTGGTTCTTTAACCGATACCATGCCATCATTAGCAATAAATACTTCTGATGAATTTAACGGAATATTCACATTTGGCTCAACCAAAAATCCTGAAGAAGTAACTAGATCACCATTTTGATTAACCTGAAAAGAACCATCACGGGTATACATCATATTACCGTCTTGATTCAACGCTTGAAAAAAACCTTTACCGTTAATCATTACATCTAATTGATTATCCGTAATAATAGCATTCCCTTGGGTATGAATTTTTTGCACCCCAATAGCCTGAACCCCAACTCCAAGTTGTAAGCCAGAAGGTAAAGTATTAGATTCATCTTGTGTTGCTTGGGCTCCAGGCTGGCGAATATTTTGATAGAGTAAATCATTAAACTCTGCTCTACCCGCTTTAAATCCAAAGGTATTGGCGTTGGCGATATTATTTGAAATAGCAGCCAACCTAAAGTTTTGTGCCTCTAAACCTGTTTTAGCGATATGAAGTGCTTGATTCATTTTTTTCTCCTATTCCAACTTATTCAATTACTACCTAAATCCTGCAAGTGATTGCAGGATTTAGGTACTACGAGATCTTTGCAAAAGTCTTACTGCATTGCTAATAATTTATCTGATGCCTGAGCATGTTCTTTAGCAGTTGCCATCATCTTAACTTGCATTTCATACTTACGTGAATGCTCTATAATATTAATCAAAGCTTGAGCAGTATTGACATTACTAGACTCCAATGCACCCGACATAACTTTAACTCCAGCCTGATCTAAAGGCTCTCCCGTGTGACGAATGAACCCCGCTAAATCTTTTTCTAAATTTCTAATATTAGGCTCAACCAACCTAAGCTGGTCAATCGCAACCATAATATTATTTTCAGCGTCTGCTGGAATAACCGAAATTGTGCCATCAGTTCCAATATAGAGTTCTCTAAAGGGGGGAACATTAATTGGAATCCCGCCTGCATTTAACATAGGATTGCCTGTTATATCAACCAGATCTCCTTCTGGAGTCACCAACATAGAAGCCGTGCGAATTAAAGCTTCTTCTCCATCAGGTGACAGCACTGCCATAAAACCATCTTGCGGGGTCATTACGTCTAAATTTCTACCCGTAACCCTAACTGCACCTGGGCTAAAATCGGTAGCGGGTCTTTCAGACATAGAATAAGTACGAGAATTCCAACCTGGGCCTTCAACATGCTGCGCCCTAAACTGATTAAAATCTTGTTTAAAACCATTAGTGTTAGCATTGGCAAGGTTATTGGCATTATTTGCCTGGGCAATCATTGCCTCTTTTGCCCCCGACATTGCGATAAATAGCATGCGATCCATTTAAATAACCTCTGACTTAAGACCTAAATTTCAAATTTGGTAAAAAAATAATGAATGACTTAAAACAAAGACATTCATTAATGTTAGAAACACTTTTAAAGATCTAAAACTAACCCTTTGAGTCTTCGCTCTATACTTCTTCCCTTGTGCATTAACGCTTTTACGTTTTTTATATGCAAAAAGAATAAAGCATTCACCGTGCCAATTTAGATAAAAATAAAACTAAAGACTAGAGAAACCAGCCGATAACCTTATTAAGGATTCTTTAAACAAAAAAAAACCGGCAAAATATGCCGGTAATTTACAAAGATAAAGCTCTCAAATTATTTTATAAGTTTAAAATCGTTTGGGTTAAAGTCTGCGAAGTTGAAATAACCTGTGCTGATGCTTGGTAAGTTCTTTGAGTTTGAATCATTTGTACCAATTCAGAAACCGTATCCACATTTGAATATTCCAAAGATCCTGCCTGTATCGACCCAAAACCATTATTTTCTGGTTTTCCTAGTTGCCTCGTACCCGAACCAAAGGTCTCGGCATAGGTCATCCCCCCTAGTTTTTCCATGGCATTCTTATCACTAAAATTTGCCATACCTAACTGAGCAACAGCAACAGAGCGACCATTTGAATAGCGTGCTTCAATCACACCATTTAACCCTGTACTTAAACCAACTAAATCACCAATCTGAAAGCCATTTTGGGTTACTCCTCGCAAATTGTAAGAGCCAGCAAACTGAGTCATCTCTTGAAGATTAACAACAATACTGGTACTAGTTGCGGTAGTAGCACCTAAAGGATCCGTTGCACCAGTTAAAGGCGTATCAATCACCCAAGCCATCGTCGGTTGAGTTCCAACACTCGTCCAGCTCGCATCAGGCAAGCCAGTATTGGCCGCATCTTGACCAACAGGATTAGAATTTGCTCCTGCTGCAGGAGCCACTCCAATTTGCTCCCTAATATCAATCAGCTTGCCACTAGTATCAAAACGCAACTCAAACAGCATCCCTTCGTCACCAGTTGCCAAGCCTGCTGTGGCAGACTCTGTACGTCCACTGGTCATCCAAGATTGAGACTCCTCATCAAAACTTTGTATTGAATATTGAGCAACCCAACTGGTATGCTTCACAGCAGCAGGATCACCAGCTGCTACAACTCCCCCAGAAGCATCTGCCGTTGACAGAGCTTGAGTTACGACATCTCTTTTAAAGAAATTTGCCGTTAAACGATGCTCGCCGCCCAAAGAATCATGAATAATTTTATTGGTGGAAAAATCTGGAAAACCACCATAAGCACCAGCTGCTCCATCGATATTTGTTAGCCTAGCTAAATTCCCTGCGGTATTATTTCCTACTGAAATGGCATTATTATCCGCATTATTAGCCTCCTGACCATCAAGGTTAATATCAAACCTCATTTCATCAGTGGCTTTAGGAACCCTATTTAAAGCATCTAAATCAATAGAGCTTAATGTAGTATCAAAAACTGGCCTAGCTTCTGTAGATAAAGCTTCGTTTAACAGAAAACCTTGTACCCTATTACCTTCTTGAGAAGTTAAATATCCTTCCTTATCCAACTTAAAAGAGCCATTTCGAGTATAGACATTATCAAACTTACCAGTTCTATCTTCTAAAACAAAAAAACCATCTCCTGAAATCGCCATATCTAATGCACGACCCGTACCATTAATAGTTCCTTGAGAAAAGTTTTGAGTAACAGCCGCTACACGCACCCCATTTCCAGCAGAGCTTTGAGCCCCAGAAAACATATCCGCAAACTCAGCTCTTGAAGACTTAAAACCAACTGATTGCGAATTGGCCAAATTATTAGCAATAACTGCTAACCCCTTAGACGCTGCGTTAATTCCACTTAATGCATTTAAATCAAAAGGTGCACCCACAATAATTCTCCTAATTAAACATAAATACCTAAATTAAAGGCGTATAACTAACTAATTACTTACTAATTTCTCTAACCGCTTCTAAGGCTACCTTTTCACCAGTTGCCAAGGTTAAATGCATAGACCCATCAGGATTAATACCTACCGAATTGACTCGGCTTGGTACAATCGATTGAATCGACTGTAGCTCACCATTTGCATCAGTTCCAAACACAGTCAAGCGATACTGACCAGATGAGCGTTCTGCACCGACATTATCAACCCCATTCCAAGCAACTTGCTTTTCTCCTTGATTAACATTGCCTAAATCTAACTGTCTTACCAAACCACTCCCATCAGAAATTACCACGGTAACATCCGTAAGAGGTTGACGTAGATCTAACTGAAACTTGGTTTCTACCCCCTGAATATGACTCATTTCTTCACCTTCAGCCTGTACTGACTTACCGATCAAAGCCGCACCTTGCAAAACCTGTAAAGACTGGAAACCTTCTGTCATCGCCAATACCGAAGCGTTCATTTGCGTAGTTGCTTCTAGCTGACTCATTTGCGTAAGATCGCTAATAAAATCAGTAGGATCCATCGGCTTAGTAGGATCTTGATTCATTAATTGTGCGGTCAACAACCTTAAAAAGTCTGCCTGATCAAGCATGTCATTAGGCGCGGTTTTTGATGGATCAGATGACTGTTGCAAAGACTGAATATAATCAGCAGAACTTACACCTGTGCTGGGAAAAATACTGGACATAATTTAATTCCTTTACCTACTTAGTTCTGACCTAACTGAATAGTTCTTAATAACAGTTGCTTTGTGGTATTCATCACTTCAATATTAGATTGAAAACTTCTTGAAGCACTAATCATATCTGTCATTTCTTCAACTATATTGACATTAGGGCGGAAAATATATCCTTCCTCATTTGCCATAGGATGATTTGGCTTAAATTCCATTTTTAAAGGAGCTTGATTTTCAACAATATCTTTAATCCTAACCCCTCCCATAGGCAAGCCTGTTGCATTATTAAGTATCGCCTCAAAAATTGGCTTTTTACCCCTAAAAGTCTCTCCAGCATTTGAGCTAATACTATCTACATTAGCCATGTTAGAAGCGATGGTATTTAAGCGCACTGTCTGTGCATGTAATGCCGATCCAGAAATATCAAGTATATTAAACATAACCTATTCCTTATTGCCCTTTCCAAGCACTACGAATACCAGAGATTCTGCTATCTAAAAACCTTAACGTAGCCTGATATTGCAGAGTATTTTCTAAAAACTTAGCTTTTTCTATATGAGTTTCAACCGTATTACCATCTAAAGAAGGCTGAGAAGGAACTCTATATTTTATAAAATCATCCGCCGTAGCTCTGGCAAAACCATCAATATGACGGCTATGCGTTTTAGTCATATCTGGACGAAAAGAACTAGACTTCATATCATTTTGTGCCGCAGCCATTTGTTTACGCCAATCTAAATCTCTAGCTTTAAAATTAGGAGTATCGGCATTAGCAAGATTATTCGCCAAAATTTCATGACGCTGACTACGAACCAACAATGATTTTTCAAGTATTCCGAACATACCGTCCATCATACAAATCCCCTTAAGAGGTTGTCCTCTATTTTTTGATCAAAGTTTCATTATTCAAAAATATCTGGAAAGCATGAAGCAATGACAATGCCAAGTTTTAAAAAAACTATAAATTATCGGCAGAAATAAAGAAAACTTAACGTTAAAAGACAAAAAACATTCAAAAACATTTAAGAATCTTGTCTTTGAACGCTGCATAATTAATTTTTCGGCAAAAACTGCCTATTGGGTAAGATGAGACCTTTACAGGATTTAGGTAATAGCTAAAGATGATTACCAAGACTTTACTGTATCACCCACAGCAATCACCCCACGTTTACCTGCCAACTCAGCCACTGCAAACTTAGAATGAATTCTCTTAATTGTTAAAAATCCAACTGGCTCACTATCCATCCCTAAATCAACCCCTTGGAACTGAACATTACGGCCAAACTTATGATAAACGGCTAGAGTATCCCCTACTTGAGCTCCAGAATCAGCCGATAGATACACAATATAATCTCCATCTCGAATATCAATAATTTGCGTTTCTAAAGGCTTACAACTCAATTCTGCCATTACCGAACGCACTTGCTTGGTTAACAAAGCGTGAAATACCATGCCGGTATCTGTCGAAAAAAAAGCATTACTGCCAAAAGGCTTATCTCGTCCAACGGTAACATCACCCCTAACATCAAAACCAATTCTCTGCCGATGAGAGACTTTATAGTTCATTAAATCAATTAAATACCAATCTATTTCAATATAACGAGCATTAGGTTTGATTTCATGATGATAAAATCGCTTAAAATTATTCTTCAGGTTTGAATCATCATTATGCCTAGAAGCAGAGTTAATGACGGTTAACAATAAGTACTGCGCCCCCGTTTCATCTCTAATCGGCTGCAAGATAGCTGGAGAAACATTTGGGGTTATCGCTTGGTGAGGAAATAATGCCGCTCCCCTATCCATTTTTATCAAATTTCTATAGCCAGACCCAATTAAGCGGCGATAAAGCTCTGCATGATAGCCTTCTAAAAAGTTGGCAATATCTGCCACACTTTGAGCCTTATTAGCATCCATTGCAACTTGTGCAACGGCTAATCTCAATTGATAATGATTGCCCAATATTTGATCGCACGCTTTTGGATCTTCGGTCAAACAAGCCTCTATCTCCACCACGTAAGTAGCTAAAGCCTTTTCTACCGCTCCTTTAATTTCTACACCATACAAATCATAACGCTCTATCTCATTAAGATCCTGCAGACCTTCACGAATAATATGATACTTAACCACTTTACTTTGAGTAGTAAACCTTCCAACAGCTTTAGTTAATTTATAATTTGTCACCTCTTGAGAAACAGAAACTCTTAAATTATTTTTCATGCTGGCATTTTTAAGAGCATCTCGAATAGCCATTTGCCTAGCAAAGGCTTGAGTAACACCTTCTGTTGATGCCATTCCTATTGCAGTAACGCAATGATAGGAATCATTTTTTTGCGGCGACACTAATGATTCAAAATCTAATGCAACAGCTCCCTGAGCCCAAGAAACTGACGCTAAACAACTTAATAAAACCACTTGAAAAAAACGCATCATTATAGAAATACCTCTAGAAATATTTACACCTAAGTCCTGCAAGTAATCGCAGAACTTAGGTTGCACTAATCAGCTTCAATCGCATCAATCCTATCAATTATTTCTTGAGCCAATAATTCTGGATTCCATTTAGACATAAATTTATTCGCCCCCACTTTTTCAGTCAAAGAGTCATTGAATCCTCCGCTTAAAGATGATCTTAAGACAACATACAAACCAGACAAACGTGGATCTTTTCGAATATTTGTAGTTAAGGTATAGCCATCCATTTCTGGCATTTCAATATCAGAAATAACCATTAAAATTCGCTTATCAACAGACTGATTAATGCCTTTATCTGCCTCATCAGCCAATTTCTGTAAAAACTCTAAAGCTAATTTGCCATTATTCACGATCTTATTCGCTATACCCAACTTATCTAAAATCCCTTTCAGCTGGTTACGAGCAACCACAGAATCATCAGCCCCTAAAATAAAAAAGTTATGATCTTTAGTTTTACTTTGATTAGCCTCTAAAAACTCAGGACTCATTTCTTCACTACCACCGGAGATTTCAACCAATACTTTTTCAACATCAACTATTTCTACAATCTGATTTTGAGCGCGAGTAATTCCCGTCAAATAATTAACGCCCTGTAAAGAATTTGGTGGTGCTAAAATATCTTCCCAACGTAAATGCACAATTCTATCGACATCTTCTACCAAAAAACCCTGAACAGAGGAGTTAAACTCCGTCACTATCGTCAAGTTTTTTCTATAATTATCCATGCTCACGGGTTCTAAATCTAGTGATCCAGCCAAGTCAATCATTGGCATGGTTTTACCACGAATATCAGACACCCCCAGAATACGGCTATCAGACTTAGGGACTGGAACAATCAAAGGGGTTCGAATGACCTCTCTAACCTTAAAAACATTAATTCCAAACAGCTGGTCACCGCGTATTTTAAAAAGCAACAACTCCATACGGTTCATGCCCGCTAAAGACGTTCTTTGGTCAACACTTGTTAAAAAACTAGACATGCTTATCCTTTTTAAAAGGTTAATACGAATTAAACTACAAATATGAGTACAAGTAGTTAGGTAAAACTTATTCGCTAAAAAAATATTTAAAAACTTCTATCCTAATCTTTACATCTTTAATGTTAATTCAGTTAAAATCATTCCAAGGTGTTTTTATGAGATGCCTTCCCATTATAATATAAGATAAAGAACCAAAATGAGGCAATTTAAAACCACCTTATTCAATACTTACAAAGGGCTTCTATTAGGTCTAATTTGTCTGCTTATTCCCATTTCTAGCTACGCTACAAGTCAAAACAACTTTCAATCACATGATAGCCTATATCAACTAGCACTTGAACACCTAAAGCAAAAAACTGACCAAAAACTATTTAACCCCCAGTTTCACATTCAAAATTTAAGCCAACACATTAAACTCGCACAATGCCAAGTACCTATTACCCTAAGAGATAGAGATCCACAAAAATTTACTGGACGTAATACTCTAAGAATTAGTTGCTCCAAGCCAGAATGGAACATCTTCTTATCCACCACTATTACAGGAGAGCTGCCCGTTATTGTTTCAACTCAAGGAATTCACAGGCAAGCCGTTATAAAGCCTGAAGACATTAAACGAATTCTTGTCGCCCATAGCAGAGCAAGAAAAGATGGCTTTACTCAAGTCGAACAAGTCATTGGATTGAGAGCAAAAAGATCTATTGGTCCCAATAGAATATTAACAGCAAGATTAGTACAACCGCCATATTTGGTGCTTAAAAATAAACAAGTCACTCTTATAAGCCAAGTAGGATCTATTAAAATAGAAACCAAAGGTCTCGCTTTAAAAAGCGGAGTTAAACAAGAACAAATACCCGTTAAAAATTTATCTTCTAAAAAGACAGTAAAGGGTACAGTAATTGCTCCCAATACTGTACGAGTTCCTTAAATAATTTTTAAAAAAACACTAAAGTTATTTAGAATATAGCCGTTATAAAATCCAGATAGAACCAAATAATGCTGATAGAATTAGCTAAGGGAAAAGAGAGGTATCAATTATGGACGTTAAAAGCATTAACTCCAACATGGTTAGTAGCCGATTAAATGATTCGGCAAAAACCCATGAGAAACAAGGGGACACAACGGCTAAAACCAATTCAAGCACAAGTTCTACCGCTAAAACAGCCGATAAAGTTACCTTGACAGAGGCGTCGTCGCAAGTAAAAAACCTTGAAGCAAAAGCCCTTGCTAGCAATATAGACAGCAGTACCCGTATTGAAGAAATCAAAACTGACATTAAAGAAGGTAACTATCAGATTAATGCCGAAAATATCGCTAAAAACCTTATTCAAACTGAAAAATTAATGACAGGTATTTAAAATCTCGATGACAAAAGCAATTGATTTGACCTCTTTTAGCTACCACGTAAATCAATTACTTCAATCCTTAGCTAATTTTAAAGACCTGTTAATTAAAGAAGAAAAACTTCTTAAATCTAACCAAACTGAACCCCTTAATTTACTCTTAGATAAAAAAGCACGTCATTCTCTTGAACTTGACGAGGCTTTTAAACTATTCAACCAATCTCTTAACCAAGAAAATACCCCTCTAGATAAGTTAATAAAATCTAAAATTTACTCAACCTTTTCAACCGAACTTCAATATAAGATTAAGGAAATCATTTCAAAAACTAATCAGTGTTATGACCTAAACCTATCTAACGGCATGACCGTTAAAATACTTAGCAATTTAAATCAAGCCTCCTTAAATCTATTTAAAGGTGAAATAGACCACGTCCCAAGTAGTTATGGCTCTACTGGAGAGAAAAACGCTACCAAAACTAAAACATCTTTGGGACAAGCTTAATTCAGACATAAAAAAAGCCCAAACAATAGGACTTAATCGTTATATATGGTGGAGCTGGGCGGGAGGCGCGTTACCCCATAAATAAAGGACTATAGGACCGCACTACCAAATTTACCGCCAATAAGTCGTCGCTTGTAATTTGTCAAAACAATGACAATCTTCTTTTAGTGGTTATATGGAATGGCTATGCTAAACCGACACAAAGAAATGAGATAATCTCAGCACTTTGAAAAGGAAAAATAGTAATGATAGCACCAGAATTAAAACAGCAAGCAATAGATATAGCATTATCCGGACATAAACCAATAGTATACTACCCCAAGAAAAACAAACAGTTTTGCTAAAATTTAAGTTCCTAAAAAGT
>CAZRMK010000043.1:0-6772 GCA_964601165.1 uncultured Piscirickettsiaceae bacterium
AACCATAAAAGGTGAAATAAATTAACAAATTTACAGAATAAAACTTGCTTAACCAATTTTAGGCATAAAAAAACCCTCATGAGAGGGCTTGATATAGGTGTTTGGTGCCTCGTCCCAGACTTGAACTGGGGACCTACCGATTATGAGTCGGGTGCTCTAACCAACTGAGCTAACAAGGCAAATTAGATAGACTTTTAACCAAATCTCTGCATAGAGAATTAGACTTTGTTTAAACAACCAAGACAGGTTATTTTATGGAGCGTATTATAGAGACAATATAGTGGTATCGCAACTTTACAAAAGTGTTTTCGTAAAGTTTTTAAACTTTGTCAAAAAAACACCCTTAATCCTAATCAAGAAAGCTTTTCAACTTTTCCGCTCTACTAGGGTGACGTAATTTACGAAGTGCTTTAGCTTCAATTTGACGAATACGTTCACGTGTTACATCAAACTGTTTTCCGACTTCTTCAAGAGTATGATCAGTGTTCATCCCTAACCCAAATCGCATTCTAAGAACCTTGGCTTCACGCGGCGTTAAGGTTCCTAACATTTCACGCGTTGTTTCACCCATTCCTTCTAAATCTGCGGCGTCTTGTGGCGAAAGAATATTAGAATCTTCAATAAAGTCACCTAAAGAAGAATCTTCATCATCACCTACAGGAGTTTCCATTGAAATAGGTTCTTTAGCAATCTTCATAACCTTGCGAACCTTATCTTCTGGCATTTCCATTTCTTCTGCTAGCTCTTCAGGCGTAGGTTCACGTCCCATTTTTTGTAATAGCTGACGTTGAATACGATTTAACTTATTAATGGTTTCAATCATATGAACCGGAATACGAATAGTGCGGGCTTGGTCAGCGATTGACCGAGTAATAGCCTGGCGTATCCACCAAGTTGCATAGGTAGAAAACTTGTAACCACGACGATATTCAAATTTATCTACCGCCTTCATTAGACCTATATTCCCTTCTTGAATTAAATCTAGAAATTGCAAACCACGATTAGTATATTTTTTAGCAATAGAGATAACTAAACGTAAATTTGCTTCAATCATTTCACGTTTGGCCGCTCGCGCTTTAGTCTCAGAACGACTTAATACTTTGTAAATATCTTTATAAGATTTGATAGGCATTTTTTCTGAAATTTCAATCATATCCAAACGTTTTTGGGCACGCTTAACATCACCTCGAATAAGCTCAAGTGCCTCTGCTTTTTTGGGGCTCTTTTCTTTTAAAACATCAATCAAGCTGTAATCTGTTTCAGATCCTACAAAAGCTTTTAAAAAAACAGTCCTAGCAACGCCTACCTGACGCATTACAAGATTGACAATAGTTCTTTCTTGTTCACGAATTTGAGATATTTTAAGCTTAATTAATTTTACAGATTTAATTACAAATATCGGAGAAAGCTTGATTTTTTTCAAAAACACAACAACTTCTGCGCGTTTTTTAATCGCTTTTGGATCTTCATAACCATGCTTTTCTTCAAACTTAATCGCGGCTTCACTTGCTTTTGTAATGGCTTTAATAAAAATTGCTAGCTCTTCTGGGTTGATACCATCTTCTCTCACTATTCCTGTATCCATGTCAGGAGAAAGTTCTTCAATAGGAATATCAATTAAATCTGCTGCACGAATAAATCCTTGTAAAAAATCCGCAACCTTGCCTTCTCCCTGTGCAATTTTTGCATAGTTATTTGCAAAATTAGCAGCCGTTGAAGGATATTTTGCCAGAGCTTCGAGCATATCACGAATACCGTACTCAATACGCTTTGCAATATCCACTTCGCCTGCTCGAGATAAAAGCTCAACAGATCCCATTTCTCGCATATACATACGAACGGGATCAGTGGTACGACCAAACTCTCCATCGACTTCTGCCAAAGCTAAAATAGCAACCTCAGCCGCTGAATCATCAAAAGCCGCTCCTTCTTTGGTTAACAGCTCATCAACATCAGGAGCGGAATCAAATAGACGAACCCCAAAGTCTCTTAAAATAGTCAAAACTTGCCCAAGTTGATCTTCTTCGACATCATCAGGTAAAATATCATTTACGTCAGAAAAGGTTAAATAACCTAATTCTTTTGCTCTTTCAATCAAGTCAATTAACTGTTGCTTTCTTTCAATTCTTGTCATGCCCGACCCCGCCCCCGCCCTAATTTAAAATATCCGTAATTCTGCAAAAAAACAGAACCGCTTGTTTTACTAAAATTTTATGTACTTTTAAATAGTGACGACAACTGCCACTTTCAAGACTTTAATCTCACTTAAGACCTTTGTATAACCTAAATCCTGCAAGAGCTTGTGCTATATGCGTGCAAATACTTGCAGGATTTAGGTTTTATTTTTTACTTGCCTTTTAAACCACTCTGCCATTGCCTTATCATCACCAATAGCTTTGGTTTTTTCTCTAGAAGATTCCAAAGTTACCACCAATTGACGGGTCATTGCAGAATATTCGGCAACTAAAAATGCCTCGTCATTCTTCAATGGAAAAGCTTTTATTTGCTCTAAAACATGCTGTTTATCGGGATCAGAAAAAAAATCATCTAAAGATTCTTTTGAGCAGTCATGCTCTTTTAAATACACCACCATAATCGCAAGAAACCGATATTCTGCAACCTTTGATACTCCAAGCTCATCTAGTAACTCTGCTGAAAATACGCTGGCCCATTCTGGACGTTTAAATAAAACACTCATCAACTTTAAAATTAAATGCGTGACTTTAGACATGGGTTTATCAACCGCTAACTTATCTTCAAACTTTCTAGTTGAGCCGACCCTTAACCCCATTATTTGACCTAACCGCCAAACAGGCAAGCCAACCAACAAAGACAGATCTCCCGTTAACACATCCTGAAAAGTTACTGGAGCTGATGTAATATAAGGCTTGAGTTTAGCCACATACTGATGACGACCTTCAGAAGTTTCAAGTGGAACGCTTAATTCACCTCTCAGTTTTTCAAACAAAAAACTCGATAATAGCATGCCATTATTAATTCGATTTTGAAAACTTTCCTTACCTTCTTTCCGAATCGTCGAATCAGGATCCTCTCCTTCTTCTAAAAACAAAAATTTAATAACACGTTCGCCAGTATACATAGGTAAAGCTAACTTAAGAGCTTTCCAAGCAGCTTCTAACCCTGCTTTATCACCATCAAAACAAAAAACAACCTCATTCACTTCTCTAAAAAGCAACTCTAAATGCTCAACTGTTGTTGCCGTTCCGAGTGTTGCTACAGCATTACGCACCTCAAATTGAGCTAAAGCAACCACATCCATATATCCCTCAACCACCAAAACATGATTAAAAGACTGCCTAGTCTGCCTCATTTCATACAATCCATACAAAGCATAACTTTTATGGAATATAGGGGTTTCTGGAGAATTAAGATACTTAGGCTGTTCATCGCCCATAACTCTGCCACCAAAAGCAATCACCCTGCCGCGACCGTCACGAATAGGAAACATAATTCGATGACGAAAACGATCGTAAGTTCCAGAACCCTCTTTTTTAACTAGCATGCCTGACAAAATTAATTCTTGAGTAAGGTTATCGTCAGCTTTTAAAGCAGGAATTAATGAATTCCAACCTGGCGGAGCAAACCCTATTACAAAATCTTTAGCTACCTCTGCCGTTAAACCACGATTTTTAAGATATTGTTTTGCTTCTCCAGAAAACTCATGAGTTTTAAGCTGATTACGATAAAACTTAGCCACTAAATGCATGACATCATATAGATCATGCTGCTGTTTTTGCTGTTTAACCGCTTCAGAAGACAGTTTTTCTCTAGGAACTTCCATACCATTTTGTGCAGCTAAGGTCTCTACAGCCTCAACAAAACTCAAACCATCATACTCCATCATAAACTTGAGCACATCGCCACTGGCTCCGCAACCAAAGCAATGATAGAATTGTTTTTGAGGACTAACATTAAATGACGGTGTTTTCTCGCCATGAAAAGGACAGCAGGCTTTATAAGAGGTTCCTGCCTTTTTCAAAGCAATACGCTGACTCACAACCTGAACAATATCAGATCGTGCTAACAGACTCTCAATAAAGATTCTTGGAATACTTCCCTGATACCCTGACAAAAGCTCCCCCTGCCCACTAGGGAACGTGCATAAAATAACTTGAGCATTATGGCTTGCCTTTTTATCCCTGATAAAAATTCGTCGCCATAATTACTCAATTTATTTCATGCACGTTCCTAAACAGCCTACAACAAAATCTCAAAAGAATTAAAACACAAAAAACCCACCAGTAAACTGATGGGTTTAAATGACTTCACAAGCTTACATAAACAGATTTTATTTAATCAAATTCAGCTCAATTTTGCCTTTATTAGGTGACTAACTTTACCCATATCAGCACGTCCTTGCATCTTAGGTTTTAAAAGCCCCATGACTTTACCCATTTCTTGCATCGATACCGCACCAGATTCAGATATTGCACCAGTGACCATTCCCTCAATCTCTTCAGAGGTTAAAGGCTGAGGCAAAAACTCTTGAATAACCGTAATTTCAAAAGATTCTTTTTCTGCTAATTCTGGTCGCTTAGCTTCAAGAAACTGTTTTTCAGACTCACGGCGTTGCTTTAGCATTTTATCCAAGATTGGCAGAATTTCTGCATCATCTTCAATCGTTCTTTTTTGATCGATCTCAATTTGCCTTATCGCAGCTTGCATCGTGCGAATAACCAATAACCGGTCTTTTTCTTTTGCTCTCATCGCGTCTTTCATTGACTGAGATAAGGCTAGTTTTAACTCACTAGACATTTTGACAACCTTAATACATACGTACTGTACGGCGACTCTCGCGCGACAAACGTTTAGCTAAACGTTTGACCGCCGCTGCTTTCATACGTTTCTTCGCCCAAGTAGGCTTTTCAAAAAACTCACGCTTTCGTGACTCAGTTAAAACTCCAGCCTTTTCACAAGCACGCTTAAAACGACGTAGTGCAACATCAAAAGGCTCTGTATCTCTTACTTTTACGCTTGGCATATAGGTAGTTCTCTTCCTAATTTAAATTTAGTTAATAGAGACCTTTGCACGAGTTAGTCACGAGAATAATCTCGTGCAAAGGTCTCAACAATGCCTTAGATTATTTTTTAAGACATTTGAAAGGATTAATTATAAACTTTCTATATAAATAAATGCAAATAATATTATGAATATATCTCAATATTTTGTTAAAATTCAAGTCTCTCTTTACGAATCCACTACCTCCACTCTACTTGCTATGAAAAACTCAAACATACCTCAAATTACGCTAGGAATAGAAAGCTCTTGTGATGAAACTGGCATTGCCATTTACCATTCCACTAAAGGCTTGCTCGCCCATAACTTATATAGCCAAGTAGATCTTCATACTGAATATGGTGGTGTGGTACCTGAGCTTGCCTCTCGAGATCACATTCTTCGACTTCTTCCCTTAATAAAAAAAACGTTATCTCAAGCCAAAATAAAGCAAACCAACATCACCGGTATTGCTTACACCGCAGGCCCAGGATTAATGGGAGCTTTGTTGTCAGGTGCAGCCGTCGCCCGTAGCCTAGCATTTGCTTGGAAGATTCCTGCTATCGGAGTACATCACATGGAGGGTCACTTACTCGCTCCCATGCTAGAAAACAACCAACCCAAGTTCCCATTTATTTGTCTGCTCATTTCAGGCGGACACACCATGCTAATCAGAGTTGATGGCATAGGAAAATATCAGCTACTGGGTGAAACTCTAGATGATGCCGCAGGTGAAGCTTTTGATAAAACCGCTAAAATGCTAGGTCTAGGATATCCAGGCGGTCCCATTGTCTCTCAACTAGCTTTAAAAGGTAAAACTGATAAATATAAATTTCCACGACCTATGGTTAACCGCCCAGGCATAGATATGAGCTTTAGTGGCTTAAAAACCTTTACCCTTAACACCTGGTTAAAAGAAAAAGCACAAGGCAATACTGACCAACAAACCCAAGCAAATATTTGTCGAGCTTTCGAGATCGCCGTCGCAGATACGCTAACTATTAAGTGTAAACGAGCTTTAGAACAAGAAAGTTTAAATCGCCTAGTGGTTTCAGGAGGAGTCAGTGCTAACCGTGAAATTCGTAAAAAACTAGATACTTTAATGGCTAAACGCCAAGGCGAAACCTTTTACCCAAGATTAGAGTTTTGTACCGATAATGGAGCGATGATTGCCTATGCTGGCGCACAACGACTTGCTGCCAATCAACAAACTAATTTAGATTTTTCTTGCCAGCCACGTTGGAATTTAGAAACACTACCAGAACTGTAGCCCTAGTTTTCCTCACCCTTTAATAACCGCTGAATATTGACCTTGTGACGCCAAAACAGAATAACTGACATAATCACGGTTAAAACAACCCAGCTTATTTCGCCCGACAAAAAATAAATATAAATTGGTGCAAGAGCGGTTGCAATCAGTGCAGACAAAGAAGATATTTTTAATACCTTAGCCGCAACCAACCAAGTCACCGCTACCGCTAAGCCTATTGGAAAAGACAAGCCAAACATAACCCCCAACATGGTTGCCACCCCTTTACCGCCTTTAAACTGAAAAAAAACGGGAAGCAAATGCCCTATAAAAGCCACAAAACCAACTAACATAATAATAAGAGAGGAAAAACCTAACTGCTGAGCCAGCAGCACTGGAAGCAGACCTTTTAACATGTCACCAGCTAGGGTGATTCCTGCTGGCTTTGAACCATACAAGCGTTTAACATTAGTCGCACCAGGATTTCCAGAGCCATTTTCTCTAGG
>CAZRMK010000043.1:6872-15878 GCA_964601165.1 uncultured Piscirickettsiaceae bacterium
ATGGACACTATTTTTATAGAACAACTTAGAGTTGATACCATCATTGGCGTATACGACTGGGAAAAACAATTTAAACAACCGCTTTATTTAGATATTGAAATACACACCGACATTAGAGCATCTGCACAAACAGAAGACCTTAATAAAACAGTTAATTACAAAACAGTCAGTGATGATATTATTGAATTTATTGAAGCAAATAGGTATGAATTATTAGAAACACTTGCCGAAGACCTTTGCCAATCAATATTAAAGTCCTACCCAAGTATAGACTCCCTGACTCTAACGGTTAAAAAACCTCAAGCTGTATTACAAGCTAATATTGTAGGCATTCGCATCACTCGTCCCCGATAACATCACACCTAAATCCTACGACAGGATACATAGATCACAAATCTGCGATGATTTTCTTTCGTTCTTGTGCGGCTTTTTTAATGCAAGGAACTATCATTTCCATATAAATACAAGCTTGATGCTCAGTAACTTTATTAAAACCTTTATAATCTGCTTTAAATTGCTTCCCTCTTCCTTTTGATAGGTTTTTTAATACTTTTCTATAAAGCTCATCCCCTCTTGCTAAGCGCACTAAAGTTACCAAGTGCTCGGGTTTAAGTTCGACCGTAAACTTTTGAATGATAAGATCATCTACATCGATCATTTTTGAAGCCAAAGCTCGATATGCCATTATTTTCTTTTTTAATGCTTGTCTTTCCGCCTCACCTGAACCACCCAGATGATTTTTAACTACTTGATGCAAGCTACTCACTACTGCAAACGGTAAAGCTAAAGTAACATTTCCCATTTCTAAAACAATAATGCCATTTTTATCTTTATTTGTCGTTACGTCCACTTCCTGCCCTGCCTTTAACAATTTACTGAAACCACTGCATGACTAAATATAAGTTGCCTCTGTTAAAGAAAACTCAATTTCTCCTTTAGCCTCTAATTCAAACATTTTAATTATCACGCGACGAATCCCTTCTTTAGTGCTTTCAACATCAACCTTAGATGAAGCTTTAAGATCTATCTGTAATTGCTGAGCAAGGTTTATCCCGACATTTTTCATTATATGTTTTTCTAACTGAGAAGATTTAGTGGCCTGCATTAGAGTTAATAAGTCTTCACTCTCCACTTCTCTGGCTAACTTTTGCATGCCTATATCATCTATCTGATTTAACCTTAATCCTAAAGAGATATAGCTCTTTAAAATAGAATGTTTTTTTCCAGAATCCAAAGCAACCAGATGCTCTAATGTCATATTCAATAGCTCAACAGAAAAATGATCCATTTTTATGGCTGTAAACCCAACGATTACTTGCCATTCATTTTCATGTATTTTTTTAATACCAACTTTCATTATTTTCCTCTAAAAACCCATTAACCTCGTACCAAGTCTATATTATAATAACCTCTAACCTAAATCCTGCAAGTGATTGTGCTATGTATGCGTAATCACTTGCAGGATTTAGATCTAATTCAACGATGAAACTAAACCTAGTTTAAGAGCGCCTCCAAACCGAATGAAACCCAACAAGACTTTGCCAGAACCCAATGAAACCGCTAAACAACTTAGTGCTGATCTGAGCTTAAAAATACAACAACGCCTTAAACAGCAAGGTCATTTATCTTTTTCTCAATTTATGCAAATGGCACTCTACACCCCTAACTTTGGTTACTATTCTAACTACCTTCCTAAGATAGGTAAAGCAGGAGATTTTGTTACTGCTCCTGAAATATCTGCCATTTTTTCACATTGTTTAGCAAGGCAAACAGAACAAGTTTTAAGGTCTCTGAGAACACCCAATATTATCGAATTTGGTGCTGGTCGCGGCATCATGGCAAAAGATATTTTATTAGAACTTCAAAACAGAATAGAAATTAAAAACTACTTTATAATCGAACTCAGTGCCGACTTACAAATCAGACAACAAGAAACTCTTAAAAAATATCTACCTTCCGAGTTATTTAAAAAAATAATCTGGTTGAATACTTTACCTAAAAAACCAATAGAAGCGGTTATCTTAGCCAACGAAGTCTTAGATGCCATGCCCGTAGAGCGTATTAAACTTGAAAACGACCATGCTTTAATAGGCGAAGTTCTTTACAATGAAATCACTCAAACATTTAACTGGGATTACCGCCCTATTCGCGACAAAAAAATTCAATATTTTGCCAACCAATTAGTCAATACGCTTGGCATGCCAGATAAAGGCAGTTACGAAACTGAAATTAACCTCCATATTCAACCTTGGCTAAATTCTATTAACCAATTTTTATCTAAAGGACTGGTTTTGTTAATTGATTATGGTTACACTCGCCAAGAATACTATCAGCCTGCACGCAACATGGGTACACTACGTTGCCACTATCAGCATTTAGCGCACAGCAATCCATTTTTTTATCCTGGAATACAAGATATTACTGCCCATATTGATTTTACTGCCGTTGCAGAGGCTGGATTTGATGCAGGTTTTAAAATAGCAGGCTTTACCACTCAGGCTCATTTTTTAATGGGTAGCGGATTATTAGAAATGTCGGTTAATCCAGAAGCAAATATCACCACACAAATAAAAGTTGCACAACAAATCAAAACCTTAACCATGCCTAACGAAATGGGAGAAACTTTTAAAGTCATCGCCCTCACAAAAGATTTTGACCATCCTTTAATCGGCTTTACTACCCGTGATTTACGCCACCAATTATAAAAAAACAAATGCCTCTCAAGAGATAAAAAATGGATATTTTTCAAGCCGCTATACTAGGAATCATTGAAGGACTAACTGAATTTCTGCCTGTTTCATCTACAGGTCACTTAATTATTGCCAGCGAATGGCTAGGTATAGAGGAAACCGAGCAAAATAGAGCTTTTAAAGTCATTATTCAAGTCGCCGCTATCCTCGCTATTTTTTCTCACTATAAAGAAAAATTTAGCTTTAAGCATTTTAAGCTCTGGATAAATATTGCCGTTGCTTTTATTCCTATCGGAATAATGGGTTTTTTGTTTCACGAGCAAATCAAAATACTTTTTACCATTGAAACTGTCGCTTGGCTATTTATTATTGGTGGCGTTATTTTTCTAATTATGGAAAAATTTTACAAAGAAGGTGATCATCGCACTAAAAATATCGACGACATTAACCTATCACAATCCATTTGGATAGGAATAGCCCAAATGTTTGCTCTTATTCCTGGAGCAAGTAGAGCTGGTGCATCTATTGTAGGGGGTATTTTTGTTGGTTTAGACCGTAAAACTTCGGCAGAATTTTCATTCTTACTTGCCCTGCCAGTTTTATTAGCGGCTGCTGGTTTTGACCTGATTAAAAATTATTCTGAATTCGCAGGTTCTTCTTGGACTCCCTTGCTAGTTGGTTTTATTATGGCTTACATTACCGCTTACTTAACTATGAAAGTGTTTCTAAAATTTCTTGAGCGCTTCACTTTTAATGCTTTCGGCATTTACCGGATAGTAGTAGGTACTATTTTGCTTATCTGGTTTGTATAAGGAGCCCTCTAAATGAAACCTTTTTATAACGCAACACAAACTCAAGCCATCGAAAAGTTTGCTATCGAACAACAAGGCATACCCGGCATTTTATTAATGAAACGGGCAGCTTTTTTTGCCCTACGCACCCTAGATAAACTTTGGCCAAATACCAAACACATTCATATTATTTGTGGCACAGGCAATAATGCTGGCGATGGCTACATACTCGGGCAACTGGCTTATTTAGCTGGCTTCGAAGTTAGTTTAAGTCAACTAGGATCTACTCACAAAATTAAAGGCGATGCTCTTACTGCTTTGCATGAACTGGTTGATATTGGGCTTAACCCCTACCCTTTAACCGCTAAAGTTTTAAGTAAAGCCGATGTTTTAGTCGATGCAGTATTTGGAATAGGCATCAACCGCCCTGTTGATGGCAAACTAGCTGAACAGTTTAAGCTTATTAATCAAGCCAACAAACCAATCTTAGCCCTCGATATTCCTAGCGGTCTTGATGCCAATACTGGCAACATTCTTGGCATTGCTATTCAGGCTAACCACACCTGCACCTTTATTACTCAAAAAATAGGCCTCGCTAGTTACTTAGGTCAAGAAACCGCTGGTAAAGTACACTTTAGTGAGCTATTTCTTAATCAAGAATCTTTAGACTACCAACCACCTGTTGCAAAAAATCATTCCCTCAAATACTGGCTAAACCGATTGCCTGAAAAACTCGCCTCAGACCATAAAGGTAGCAATGGCACAGCCTGTTTAATTGGCGGTAATCACAATATGATGGGAGCGATTCAACTTGCAGGTAGAGCCTGTTTAAAAACCGGGACAGGGCTCGTAAAAATAATAAGCTTGGCTGAACACAACCTACACCTTACCCAAGCACAACCCGAATTTATGACCTACACAACAGAGCAGATCCCGCAACAACTTCAAACTGCAACCTGCCTCGCAATAGGACCGGGACTAGGGCAAGACCAATGGGCAAAATCTGCTTTTAACCAAATCACATCTTCCCCTCTTAATAAAGTTCTCGATGCCGATGCTTTAAACCTGCTCGCCCTAGACCCACTCAACACAAGCCATCAAGCTAATTGGATACTTACCCCTCACCCAGGTGAAGCGGCTAAGTTGTTACAAACTTCCACAGAATATATCCAACAAAATCGCCTACAAGCCATTCAAGAATTACACAAAAAATATGGTGGTGTTATCGTCTTAAAAGGCAATGGAACTCTTATTTTTGATGGTAAAACCATCGAAATTTGTACTGCAGGTAATGCGGGCATGGCAACAGGAGGAATGGGAGACGTGCTAACTGGAACCATTACCAGCTTACTAGCACAGGGCTTAAATTTATTTGATGCTGCTTGCCTAGGCGTTGCTTTACATACTCATGCAGGTGACGCTATTGCCAACCACAAACACCAAACAGGAATAACCCCTTCCGAAATAATTTTAACTATTAGAGACCTTTGTGTGAGTTAGTCACGAGAGTAAAATGAGATAGAATCTTGCAGGATTTAGGTGAAAGCAAAACAGGAAGAAAAAGCCAAAGTTGCCGCAACAGAAGGTGAGGACTTTCTCGCCCAAAATGCTACCAAATCAGAAATCACCGTCACAGATTCTGGATTACAATATGAAATTCTCCATACCGGAGAAGGAGATAAACCTACTGCTGAATCAAAAGTTTCCACTCATTATCATGGAACATTAATTGACGGAACGGTATTTGATAGTTCTGTTGAACGCGGACAACCTGCCGAATTCCCAGTAAATGGTGTTATCTCAGGCTGGACAGAAGCCTTACAAATGATGCCTCAAGGCTCAAAATGGCGTTTATATATTCCACATAATCTTGCCTACGGCGCAAGTGGTTCAGGGCAAAAAATCGCCCCCTATTCTGCTCTTATTCTTGAGGTAGAATTACTAGATATTCTTTCTTAGAGAGAAATGTAAAAAGCAAGACCTGACCCTGTGATTCTGTGATTATGACCCTGTGATTTTGGCATCGGCCACTTGAAATTGAGCTAAGACATCTTGCTTTATTTGAGTGGACGAATTTCTGGGGTTGTATTTGATTTGAACTACTTTTTTCCCCTGCGTATTAAAATAGTTTTCCACATCTTGATTATGAGGTTTTCTACCCCAATCCTCTCCAATAACAAAAATATCAGCCTTAACCTTCTTGCAAACGCTGAGATAATCTAATTCATGATACGGGATCACTATATCCACACATCTTAGTGCTTGAAGCATTTCAATACGTTGTTCCAGTGGAATAACAGGAACCCTTGGTTTGTATAGCTTAACTACTTTATCAGAAGCAATGCCAACAGCAACGGTACCACCTAATGAAGCACAATATTTTAGTAATGCTAGATGTCCAACATGTAATAAATCAAAAGTTCCTACCGTATATACTACCATTGTGCTGTTTAACTCCTAGATTAAAACCTAAATCCTGCAAGTGCTTGCAGGATTTAGGTAAAATGTTTTTCGTTATTATTTACCAGTTTTTATTTCCCCTCTATAGAAATAGAAGTTTCCAGCCATATATTCCTGAAATTACAAGCGTATAAACTGCAAGTATATAAACATTAATTGGGTTGCCAGAAAGCTTTGGGGTTTTGATTTGCGATACATTCAAAGCCGCTAGTCCCACACCACTAATGAAGAGAATAACTGAAAACCACCCCATACTAAAAAGACCTTCAAATAAAAATATGAAAACAAGTATTAAGCTATTGTTATCAAGAGCCAGCCCAGTATATTTTGTCCCACCAGAAAGACCGAATACACTAAAATAACTCAATCTTATTGCACTAGCGGCGAGCATTAAAAAGGCTCCTAATAGAAATATAGGTTCAAAGTTTCCATAGCTCAGTAGAAGGATAGCTGGGGCGACACCGTAACTTACAATATCAATTAATACATCAAGCTGTCCACCAAATGCTCGATCATCGCTTGTTCTCCCTTTAATTCTTCGGGCAATAAGACCATCCGCCCAGTCAAATGCAACAGCCCAAACCATGGCAATCATTGCAGCGTGATAAACGCCTAAAATGCTGAAGTAAATAGCTAATATTGTGCAAGCTAGACCTGAAAGAGAACACAAGTTGGGAATATCTTTTACATAGGAAAGAATGGTAGGATGTAACTTCTTAGGTTCTGATTTATCTACAGTCATTGCGACCCTTATAAAATATTTATTATACGCTTATTTGGATGGCTATTATAAATAGATCCCCCTAATCCAAAGATAGAAACACGAAATAGTGTGTAAGATATTGATTCCACACTATTTCGTGTTTCTATTTTTGGATTAGGGAATTCAATAAACATAGAGGGTGGGGGCAGGTCTTGCCTTTTGCCTCAATATACACCTCATACCTAAATCCTGTAACATGAAAATATCGCTATAAAAGGTGGACAACACTTTATTACCCTTGCTTATTTCGGTAAAAATACCCGTAATTGATTAAAACGTTCAAATAGTTCTTCTTCTGTTTCTGCTACTAAGTTAATATGCCCTAATTTACGCCCTTTTCTTGCTGTTTTATCGTATAGGTGCAAAAAAGTTTTTGGCATTTTCAAGACTTCTTCTACTGGCCCAGTTTCGCCAATAATGTTAATCATTGCCGCTAAAGGTTGTCGTGTTGAAGTATCACCCAAGGGCATTCCTGTAATCGCTCTAACATGATTTTCAAACTGATCGGTTACCGCTCCTTCAATCGTCCAATGACCTGAATTATGAACCCGTGGTGCCATCTCGTTTACCACTAGACCTTGTGAGGTTTCAAACATTTCTAAGGTTAAAACCCCAACATGATCTAGCTCATTTAATAAACTTTGCATATAGGTTTCAGCTTGCTGTTGAATTTTAGCGGTAATGCCTCTGGCAGGAGCTATGGTATAGCGTAAAATACCTTGATGATGTACGTTATGCACCAATGGATAATAGGCATATTGGTTATTAGCATTACGCACTGCTACCAATGACAATTCTCTTTTAAAGTCGACAAAAGCTTCTAGTATTAATTCACAACCCCCTATTTCAGACCAAGCTTGGGTTATTTGGGATTTTTCTTTTAATATAAATTGACCCTTGCCGTCATAACCTTCTATGGTGGTTTTTAACACCGCTGGCAAACCAATATCTTCAACAGCAGCTGACAAATCTTCAGCAGAATTAATTATTTTATAAGGTGCGCAGGGAATATTTAACTGTTCAAACATCGCCTTTTCACGACCACGATGCTGTGAAAGGTATAAAGATTTTATACTGGGAAAAACAGGGGTGGTTTTAGAAATCTCTTTAATTATTTCAATATCGACATTTTCACTTTCATAAGTAATAACAGAAGAGAAACTTATTAGCTTTTCTAATGAATCCGTATCATCAGACTCACTACTTTGTTTGAACATCTGCCCGAGCAAAGCAGAAGGATCCTCATCATTTACACCGTAAAAACCAAATTTTTGACCTAATGGGTAGCCTGCAATAGCCATCATCCTGCCTAATTGTCCAGTTCCTAGTACACCAATATTTTTTGAAATAAGAGTCATGTGTTAAACCCTAGGGTCAGAGTTTTCTGAAACTACTGCAGTTTGATTTTCCCTAAAAGAACGAACGGCTTCAAGAATGTCTGGGCGAGTTGTAGCAACCATTTGAGCGGCCAAAATACCCGCATTTTTTGCACCAGCTTCACCAATAGCAAGAGTCCCTACGGGTATCCCTCCTGGCATTTGCACAATTGACAATAAAGAGTCTTGCCCGCTTAAAGCACGAGACTGAACAGGGACTCCTAAAACAGGAACTAAAGTCTTTGCTGCTACCATACCCGGCAAATGTGCAGCACCGCCCGCTCCTGCAATAATTACTTCTAGCCCTCTTGACTCGGCCGTGTTTGCATATTCAAACATTACATCAGGTGTACGATGGGCAGAAACAACTTTAACTTCATGCGGTACATTGAATAATTCTAACATTTCAACCGCTTTTTCCATGGTAGGCCAATCAGATTTTGAACCCATAATGACGCCCACAATCGGAGTTTTTGCTACTTTTATTGAATTACCCATTCACAATATACCCAAACTAACTTTGAAAAAAGTGGATAATTATATCATTCATGACAATAATGAGCAAGACTCAGCCTTGTCCAATATGAAATGAGCCTGAAATATATGCTTATTTCCAACATAAAATGAGACTAAAGCAAAATATTCTGTTCATAATCGATAACTATGAAAGGTGAAATAAATTAACAAATTTACAGAATAAAACTTGCTTAACCGAAAAAACCAAACCACGAAAGGTTGCAATCGCTGAGCGTAGAAAGCCGCAACCTAATGGCAGACCAGGCTATATACGCATTGATACAGTTCATCAAGGAGACCTAGACAAACAAAAAGGTGTTTACCATATTAACGCTGTTGATGAGCTAACTCAGTTTGAAGTGGTTGCTTCCGTAGAGAAGATTAGTGAGCATTATCTTATTCCAATACTA
>CAZRMK010000044.1:0-15715 GCA_964601165.1 uncultured Piscirickettsiaceae bacterium
AACCATAAAAGGTGAAATAAATTAACAAATTTACAGAATAAAACTTGCTTAACCTTATAAAGTCGTTGAAAGCCTTATGTATCGTAGGTTAAATGGTGCTTTAATATCCCTTTTTTGTCATAATGGCGGAGAAGAGCCTAAAAAAATTAATCCTCCCTTTTTCCTGTTGTCCGCATTAACGTCACAAATTCAGGTTTTTTTATTTCACTGTAAAAAATTTAGGTAGAATATACTTCCTTCTTCATTTAAAATTCAAAACAAACATGCCAGAGCTACCAGAAGTTGAAACCACCCGTAAAGGAATTATCAGCAAAACCTTAAACCAAACCATTCAGGGCATTGATATTCGCCACACTCAACTAAGGTGGCCGGTAGACAAGAATCAAGCCTTAAAATTACCAGGTCTGGTGGTTTTAGCTGTTAAACGGCGTGGTAAATATTTGTTATTGGAAACTAAAGAAGGTCACATTATTATTCACTTAGGCATGTCTGGTAGCTTACAGATTTTACCGCACAATAGTGCTATCAAAAAGCACGATCATATAGATTTACGCTTTAACAATGGTTATTTGCTACGTTATCATGACCCCCGCCGTTTTGGGACTTGGCTTTGGTTTGAGGGGGATATTTCTAAACATCCCTTATTGAGCAAATTAGGGCCAGAACCTTTAGAAAAGTCCTTTTCTGGCTCTTACTTGTTTGAAAAAACTCGTCGCCGTAAGGTGGCTATTAAAAATTTAATTATGAATAGCCATATCGTAGTTGGGGCTGGCAATATTTATGCGAGTGAATCTTTATTCATGAGTGGCATTCATCCTGAAAAACCAGCCCTGCTAATCACTCTACCAGAGGCTGAAATACTTGTTACTCAAATTAAATTAGTGTTAGAAAAATCAATCAAACAAGGTGGAACTACCCTTAAAGATTTTCTTTCCCCTGATGGACAACCAGGTTATTTTGTGCAAGAACTCAACGTCTATGGGCGTGAAAACCAACCCTGCTTTAAATGCCAACATCCCATTGAAAAAGTTGTCATTAATCAACGAGCAAGTTTTTTCTGTCCTCAATGTCAACCCAAAGAGTGAATAAAACCTTACTTTACTAAGGTTAAAGCTTGACTGACTGCTTAATTAAATCTAGCATGAGTTCTATGAATCAGACTTTGTACAAACTAATCATAACTAGCGGTTTATTCTTGGCAAGCCTGTCCTTACTGGGCTGTCAAGCCGATAACAATGCTAATATCACTCAATGGCCATTAGTTACCGACTGCGACCTACATTATGAAGCCTGCACTTCCCACAATGCAGAGCAGAGCTTACAACTATCTATCACACCTAGACCTATCCCAGTTGCTCGTACTTTAGAGGTTGAAGTAATACTAGAAAATATTGTCGCTGATAAAATAGAAATCGACATCTCTGGATTAAATATGTATATGGGATTTAACCGTATTTTTATTAGTGAAACAGAACCTAATCTATGGCAAGGAAAATCCATGCTGGCATTTTGTACCCTTGATAAAATGGAATGGCAAGTTACGGTTATTTTGCATCATAAAGATCAAGAACAAGGTGAAAGTAAACAAACCCAAATCCCTTTTTCTCTAATCACTACCAACAGTCGACGATAGAAAAAAAACTTAAACCTAAATCAAAATAGATGCCGACTTAATGGCGGCAGTAACAGCTTGACCTACTTTTAAATTCAAGTTATTAACCGAGCGCTTAGTTACTTTTGCTAATAAAGGCCAAGTTTCATTGTTAACACTTAAACGCAATAAATAACTAGATTCATTAAATTTTTCAACAGCAACAATAGTGACCGACAAATGATTTAAAACTGTTGTTTGTTCTGGTTTTGATAACATTAAGCTGACATTCTGTGCCGCAATCACCACCCTAACATTAACCCCAACACTCTCCTTGACCTTTGCGACCCATAATTGAGCATCTCCCGCTCTAACTAACGACAAACCATCTACTTCACTGTGAGAAACCACTTGAGCTGTAAAAACAGACCTCGGCTCCATGCCTTGGTAGAGAGGGGTATTTTTTCTATTTAAGGCCTCTTCAATTGGTTCAATCGACAAAATCTTACCCTGCTCCATAAATACCACAGTATCAGCTAAACGCTCTACTTCTTCGGGAGAATGTGAGATATACAAAATTGGAATATCAAGCTCATCTCTTAAACCTTCTAAATACGGCATAATCGCACGTTTAGAAAATAAATCTAATGATGCCATAGGTTCGTCCATCATTAAAATCTTAGGCTGTGATAACAAGGTACGAGCAATCGCTACTCGCTGACGCTCACCGCCTGATAAACTCTCTGGATTGCGCGCTAATAACGTCGTTAAACCCAACCATTCAATCACTTGAGAAAATTCAATAATCCGTTGCTGTTTTTGGGATCGTTTTAGACCATAACGCAAATTATCTGCTACATTTAAATGCGTAAACAGACTATTTTCTTGAAACACATAACCTAAGTCTCGCTTATGAACTGCCAAAGACTTGCCATTATTTAACCAAGCTTGCTCACCAAAAAACACCCTACCAGTTGCAGAGGCTTCAAAACCTGCTAAACAACGTAAAAAAGTCGTTTTACCACTGCCTGAATGACCAAAAACGGCGGTAACTCCTTGAGCAGGAAGTTCAAACTCTCCTGAATTAAGAGTAAAATCACCCTGATGCAAAAATAAATTGCCTCGCAAACTGAAATTACCAACAGAACTAGAAGATGACATTTAAAAATACCTTTTAAGGGTCTGTGGCTATGAAAGAGCTTTAGTTTCCATACGGCGATTAAGACCATAAACAATGGTTAATACCAACAAACTCATCACTAACATAATACCTGACATAACATGAGCTTGACCATACTCTAACGCCTCTACATGGTCATAAATAGCAATAGATGCAACTTGGGTTACCCCTGGAATATTACCGCCTATCATCAAAACCACCCCAAATTCCCCTACTGTGTGAGCAAAGGTCAAGGTAATCGCTACCAAATAATAACGGCGCATTAAGGGTAAAGTGACACTAAAAAAACTATCTATTGGCCCTGCACCTAAAGTTGCCGCCACTTCTCGTGGGCGTTTTCCTAGCTGTTCAAAGCCATTCATTAAGGGTTGCACGGCAAAAGGCAGCGAAGAGATAACTGAGCCAATAACGAGACCTGACATTGAAAAAGTTAAAGGAGCAAAGCCTAACGAAGCCCACCAGCTACCGATAGGCCCGCTTGGACCTATGGTTACCAGCAAATAAAATCCCAAAACAGTCGATGGCAAAACCAGTGGTAGTGCAACCATTGCTTCCAAAATGGATTTTTTCATTCCCTGAATCCAAGAAATCCATAAAGCTAACAAAGTTCCTAAAACAATTAATATAACCGTAGTGTAAAACGCCACTTGCAAAGTAAGCCACAGGGGTTGTAAATTAACGCCTTCAAGCATCATAGACTCTACTAAATTTACTGAACATCTTACGAACCTTGCCCATTATCCCCCAACCCATAACCATAAAGCTGAATTTTATCTTGAACATGCTTTGAATGAAAAAACTCAATAAAAGCTCGTACAGACTCATTGTATCGGCCTTTTAAAACCACTGCCTGCTGAATTAATTTAGGATACAAATGACTAGGGATATCAAACATCACACCACCCATAGGCCTATTAGGATTAGATAGATAAGACTTAGCTATCAGAGATATTTGGGCATTACCACTAACAGCAAAGTGAAACGCTTTACCGACATTGCCCCCTATCGCAATTTGATTGTTAGCTTTAAGCTTATCGTACAAACCATAATATTTTAAGACTTCTACCGCCGCCATGCCATAAGGAGCAGTTCTGGGATTCGCTATGGCAATAAAACGTAAATTAGGGTCGTCTGCTTTAAGTTGGCTTAAATCAGGCGAAACCTTAGACGAATCTGGCGACCAAGCAACCAAATTACCTACCACATAAGTAAAGCGACTTCCTTCTTCAACAAAGCCTTTCTCTTCAAGTAATTGAGGCCGTTTTGCATCTGCTGAAAAAAACATATCATACGGAGCTCCCCTTTTAATTTGAGCATACAACATGCCACTAGAGCCATTAGAAATAGCGACTTTAATACCTGTTTCTTCCTTAAAGTCTTTAGATATAGATTTTAAGGTTGCCAAAAAATTAGCCGCCACCGCAATACTAACTGTCTCTTGTGCATGGCTGGTACTGCTCATCAACAGAGCAATTATAAAAATCATGATTAATCTCATATTCTTATTCTACCACCCTAATTCCTATTAACAATCCTGTTTTTCTTGTAAAGCTTTGCTAACTAAAGGATGAACAAATTCTGAAACATCACCCCCTAAAGCAGAAATTTCTCTAACCAAACTGGATGAAATAAATGCATATTTTTCAGCAGGAGTCATAAACATAGTTTCTATTTCTGGTGCTAATTTACGATTCATAGAGGCAAGCTGAAATTCATATTCAAAATCAGAAACTGCACGTAAACCTCGCAATAAAACATGCCCACCTATCTCATGCACAAAATCAACCAGCAAACAATTAAAACCTATCACCTCAACATTGGGAAAATCTGCCAAAACTTTGCCTGTTAAATGGAGCCTCTCCTCATGCGAAAACAGCACTTGTTTATTAGGATTATCTGCCACCGCAATCACCAAGCGATCATAAAACCGCGAAGCTCTCTCAATTAAATCAAAATGACCGCAGGTGATGGGATCAAAAGTTCCAGGATAAACTGCTGTAATCGACATTAGGACTCTTCTTGAGAAAACTTAAATATTCCATATTTTACCTGAGAAGTGGCTTTCTCTCTATAGCAAATCCAACCTGATGGTAAAACAGGCCACTCTAAATCTTTTTCTTGCTCTAAATATAACCAAGATTGCTCATTAATCCAGCGATTACTAAACAACAAATCAAGCGTATCTGGCATTAAATTTTGCTTAAATGGAGGATCAATAAAAACAATATCAAAGTCTCGTTCAGGAGAAGTTTGCAGAAAACTTAAACTGTCGGTTAGAAGGATTTCAGCATTACTAAGTTTAAGAAAATCGCTATTGCATTTTAGTTGCGATACGGCTTCTAAAGACTTTTCTAAAAATACCACTTCCTTAGCTCCACGAGACAAAGCCTCAAAGCCTAAAGCACCTGAACCAGCAAACACATCTAAACACCGAGAACCACCAATATCAAATTGTAGCCAATTAAAAACCGTTTCTTTTACGCGATCAGATGTTGGGCGTAAGCCTGTTAAAGCAACAACAGGAAGCTTTCGCCCCCTAAATTTACCGCCAATAACTCGTATTTCACCCTGTTTTTTAACCTTATTACCAACGCTTCTATTAATCGAATTCTTAGCCATAATAAATGAACACTATTTATTGCCGCTTATATCAGATTTATGTTTGGTATTTGCTCTACCCTTATAAGAACTACGGTTAGCTACAGGTCTTGCACTGTTAGCTCCTTTACTTCTATGACCTGCTGTAGTTTTCTTAGGACGCATTCTTCTCATCGGCTTTAAAGTTGATTCTGCCAAAGGCTGCTCAGGCTCAAAACCTGCCACTTCTTTACGATCTAATAACTGCTGGATAAATCTCTCAATATCATAAAGTTGCGGCATTTCATCGACACTCACTAAAGAAATCGCCTCACCGTTTGCGCCCGCCCGCCCAGTGCGTCCAATACGATGCACATAATCTTCTGGCACATTAGGCAAATCGTAATTCACTACATGAGGTAATAAGTCAATATCTATTCCACGAGCAGCAATATCGGTGGCAACCAACACTTGAACTTTATTTTCTTTAAACTCGGCTAATGCACGAGTTCTAGCTCCTTGGCTTTTATTGCCATGAATCGCCACCGCCGTAATTCCCGCTTTTTCTAAAATCTTAGTTAATTTGTTTGCTCCATGCTTAGTACGGCTAAAAACCAAAACCTGATACCAGTTATTATCTTTAATTAAATGGGTTAATAAAGCAGATTTTTTTGACTTATCAACTGGACAAATCCATTGAGTAACTGCTTCAACCGTGGTATTAGGAGGAGTCACTGAAATTTCAACAGGATCATTAATCAACCCCTTAGCAAGCTGGCGAATCTCTGGAGAAAATGTTGCTGAAAACATCAAGTTTTGACGTTGTTTTGGTAATAAAGCAATAATCTTTTTAATATCTCGAATAAAGCCCATATCCAACATTCTATCTGCTTCATCCAGCACTAGCACTTCAAGCTGATCAAATTTAACTGCATTTTGGCTATGTAAATCCATTAAACGCCCTGGGGTGGCGACTAAAATATCAACCCCTTGACGTAGCCGCATCATTTGTGGATTAATTTTTACCCCACCAAATACTACGGTTGAACGCAAAGATAAATATTTACCATAGGTTTCAACACTTGCTGCAACCTGGGCTGCCAACTCTCGTGTAGGGGTTAATACCAGCGCTCTAACATGATTATTTTTAACCTTATCACCCACCATTAAACGCTCTAATAAAGGCAAGGTAAACCCAGCAGTCTTGCCTGTTCCTGTTTGAGCGGCTGCCATCACATCTCGGCGCTGAATAACCGCAGGAATTGCAACTTCTTGAATAGGAGAAGGCTTTTCATAGCCCTGCTCTGAAACGGCTTTTAAAAGCAGGGGGGATAAACCCAAATCGGTAAACTTCATATAATTTTTCTCATTTTTTATTTGCGAATATCTCTTGTGTGCGTAGCTTACATGAAACTAAACATTTTCGCCATCAATAGCAAGATCCCAGACCTTAGGTTATCTAATGCTTTGTAAGCTTATAACCTAAATCCTGCAAGTGCTCTATGTGTGCGATCACTTGCAGGATTTAGGTATAATTTTATATTTGACGATTTAACCTTATTTTTATTGACAGAAATTATTAACTGGTTATAATCCAAAACAAGCTTGAAAGTGACTTTCATACTTTATGTACCCATTTCGATTTCCCAGCTTGAGTTTTTCGTCCTGTTTTTCATAAGTAATACTACTTTCATAGCATCACCGTCTCAAATTTTGAGGCACACAACTACTTTTGATATTTATATAGGATAAAAATTATGTCAACTACTACTGGAACAGTTAAATGGTTTAACGAAACTAAAGGCTTTGGATTTATTGAACAAGAGTCTGGTCCTGATGTTTTTGCTCACTTCAGCGCTATCTCAGGCGCTGGATTCAAAACATTAGCAGAAGGCCAAAAGGTCGAGTTTACTGTTACTGACGGTCCTAAAGGCCCTCAAGCTGAGAACATTGTTGCTCTTTAAAGCTTGAAAATATAGCTTATCACCTAAATCCTGCAAGTGGTTGTGCATATATGGCGTAAGATATTGATTTGTAGAGTAATTTTAATTTAAGTGGAATACTTATTGATATTCCCGAAGAATTAAAATTTGCTATACGAATTAATAGCTTACGTCAGATGTGTGCAAGCACTTGCAGGATTTAGGTAGCATTTAAATTAAATGATAAGCCAATACCCCGCATAAGCTGGGGGGTAAAAAAAAGGAAAGTTTCTTAAAAGAGCTTTCCTTTTTTTATGACCATAATTTCTCAAGACTACAACCCTAATACAAACATAGAAACACCAATACCACATAAGCTATTTCGCGTTTCTATATTTATATCAGGCATAATCTTCTCTAGATTAAGGAGCTTCTAAACTTTCCAAATCCCCTACCTTAACCATAAGCATTTTATTAGGATTAATATGTTTCTGCCATGCAGTCAATACATCTTGCTTAGTCAAAGCAGCAATTTGTTCTGGAAACCACTCTAAATAATCCAGCCGTAAATCATAAAAGCCCATCATTGAAATATATCTAACAATTTTACGGTTATTGTCCATTCTTAATGGAAAGCCGCCAATTAGATTATCTTTAATAAGCTCAAACTTTTCATCAGAAAAATCTTCTATAAAAGCCGTCAAAATTTCTCTAACCAGATTATCTGCTTCTGCTACCGAAGCATTTTTAGTTGATAAACCAATAACAAACGGCCCGTTAACTTTCATTGGCACAAAATAACTGCGTATGCCATACACCAAACCGCGCTCCTTTCTAACTTGATTCATCAGTAAGGAGCTAAATCCGCCACCACCTAATAAATGATTACCGACAAATAAAGCAACATAGTCTTCTGCCCCTCTTGAGGTTCCTAATTGCGAGAGAGAATAATGGGTTTGCGTAGAATCAAATTGAATAATGCTAGTTTTTGCCTTTGCCAGAGATTCAGGAACAGGTAAGCTTGCTGGTTTTTGCCCCTTTGCAAGCCCACTGATTAATTTTTCTGCTATGCCTTTAGCTTGCTTTAAATCAACATCCCCTACAATCGCAATTTGAGCATTACTAGCTACAAAATGCTGCTTGTAAAAACTTTTCACCTTAGCTGGAGTAAATTTATCAACAGAGCTTAGAGTTCCTGAAACAGGATGAGCATAAGGGTGGTCGCCATAAAGTGTACGCCACATTTCTTGAGAGGCAAGAACCTTTGGACTCGACTGGCTATGCCTTAAAGAAACTTGTAAGCGATTCTTCTCTCTATCAAAAATAGCTTCCTTAAAAACAGGTTGACTAATAACCTCAGACATTACTTTTAAAGATTGCTGCAAAATTTCGGGGCGAGTTAAACTTCTCAAAGAAATAGTCGTTCTATCTCTACCTGCTCGAGCACTAAACTGAGAACCAACATTATTAAAAGCTGCTGAAATCTCTTCTTCATTCATCTTAGCGGTTGCTGTTCCTAGCAGACTAGCCGTAAAGCTGGCCAGCCCCCAATAGTCTCCATCTCTGGCCGAGCCAGCATCAAAAGACATTATAATATCAACCATCGGTAATTGTTCAGCCTGTACATATAAAACCTTAACCCCTTGAGAGGTCTGCCAAGTTTGAATATTCACCTGAGCATAACTAACACTGGAGAAACCTAAAAGAATTACTACAAACAATACTTTAAAAAAAGACATCTTCATTATTCAATTCCTTTTGAATGCAAATCGACAGCTAGCGATGATGGCGATGACAACTTAGATAGCTTACCATCTGGCAACAGAACCCCCACCGTCACTCTGCTAGGCATAAAATATTTTTTAGCGACTGCTTGTATTTCTTCTGGTGTCACTTTTCTTAGATTTTCTATCCAATTATCTAGAGTATCCGCTGGCAGCCCAACGCTAACCAAGCTCCCTAAAATTCTTGCTTGAGTTTGAATAGAATCTTGCTGAAATACATATTGTGCTTCTACTTGTGCTAATACCCGATCTAGCTCTTGTTGTGAAACTAAACTGGTTTGCAATTTCTTTATTTCACCCCAAATATCTTCTTCAACTTGTGCAGGGCTTACACCTTCAGAAGGTTTTGCTTGAAATAAAAATAAAGTTTTCAAGCGATCCGTTCCATCATAACTTGAACCAACTCCAGCTACTGTTTTTTTGTCTCTAATTAAGTTTTTAGTTAACCTAGCAGAATCATCACCATCTAAAATACCATTTAAAACTACTAAAGCATAAATCTCCCTAATTTCTTCAGGGGTATTAGCCGTAACTAAAGTAGGCACATGAAAACCCATTAACAAAAAAGGCGATGGAGTTGCACCTAGCAAAGTAATTCTTCTTTCTCCTCTTTGCTCAATTTCAATTTGTGGCTTAGCCGGTACAATTTCTCTATACGGATGAACACCATAATAACGTTTAGCCCACTGGTAAACTTGCTGGGGATCAACATCACCAACCACTATTAAAGTCGCATTATTGGGAGCATACCAACGATCATACCAACCTTGTATATCTTTTAATACCCAACTTTCAATATCTTGCATCCAACCAACAATGGGTTTCCGAGCGGGACTACTTAAAAAAGCTGTAGCTCTAAATTGCTCATATAACTGGCTGATAGGTCGGTCATCGGTTCTCCAACGCCGTTCTTCTTTAACCACTTTTCTCTCAGTGACAAACTCATCTTGCGTAATAACTAGGTTTCGCATACGGTCAGCTTCTAACTTCATCACTGTTTCTAAATGTTGCTTGCCTATAGTTTGAAAAAAAACTGTATAATCGGTTGACACAAATGCATTTTCACGCCCGCCCATTTGAGTAACTTGCCTAGAAAACTCACCTGATTCCAGGTTTTTTGTCCCCTTAAACATCAAATGTTCCACCATGTGAGAAATTCCCGTAATACCACTGTACTCATGATTAGAACCAACACGATACCAAAGTTGTTGCACCACTACTGGAGCACGAGAATCCTCTTTAACCACAATATTTAAACCATTATCCAACTGAAATTCAGTCACTTTAGCTTGGGCTGAAGAAATAAAGATAAATCCTAAAAAAAACAAACTGACGATACGCATGTTATGGTTATCCTAAATAAACAAATTTTAAGCTATAATAACTTATTGTGAGACCTTTGCATAATTAAAGCACAATTTATGAAACACATAAAACAGCACCTTTTTTACCCAAAAACTCGTCAAATAGCTGGCTATTCTCCTTCTTTTTGTATAAAAAATGTACTATTTTCTGCATTCCCTAAACCGTACTTTAATTATGCAAAGGTCTCATTGTATTTAATTAAGTATGAATGAATGAAGTTTGGAAAAATTAACATAAAAAATTTTATCCAAACCTTAAAATTTAAGGAAAAAGAATGTTAGGTTTTTTTCGTCGTAAAAAACAGCAGGATATAGATGTAAATAAAGAAATCCAAGCAGAAGAAAAGCCAGAAATAGCTGCTTCACTGGAGCGAGAATACGATGCTACTGAAAGCACCACGCCCGAAAACCCGCAGCCTGCTATAGCACATAAGATTGAGAAAACAACTAAAGAAATCACCGAAAATCCACTCACCAACACTAATAAACAACCAAAAACCAGCTTCTTTACCCGCCTAAAAAACAGCTTAAGCAAAACCAGAAAAGGCTTTACCGAAAGTATTGCTACTTTAATAGTTGGACGTAAAGAAATTGATGATGACTTATTAGATGAATTAGAAATCATCCTCCTAACCGCTGATGTCGGCTTAGATGCAACTGACAAAATCATTCAAAACTTAACCGAGCAAGTTTCACGCAAAGAGCTCAAAAACCCTGAGGCTCTTATTCAGGCATTAAAAGAACAGTTAAAAATGCTGCTAGAACCCATCGAACAGCCTCTTGTCATTCCAAAAAACAGCGATAGTCCTTATGTTATTTTAATGGTCGGAGTTAACGGCGTTGGAAAAACTACCACTATCGGCAAATTAGCTAAAAAGCTTCAAAATGATGGTTTATCTGTCATGCTTGCAGCAGGAGATACCTTTCGTGCTGCCGCCGTAGAACAGCTTCAAACTTGGGGTGAAAGAAATAATGTTCCCGTTATTGCACAAAAAACAGGAGCTGATTCGGCGGCAGTTATTTACGACGCTGTACAATCGGCTAAAGCAAAAAAAATAGATGTTTTAATTGCAGATACCGCAGGACGCTTACACACTCAAACTAACCTAATGGATGAGTTACGTAAAGTGAAGCGAGTCATTCAAAAAGTTGATAATACTGCTCCTCACGAAATAATGCTGGTACTTGATGCTGGAACAGGGCAAAATGCCATCAACCAAGCAGAACAATTTCACCAAGCAATGGGGTTAACTGGTCTTACCCTCACAAAACTAGATGGAACAGCCAAGGGTGGGGTTATCTTTGCCCTTTCCGACAAACTTGCCATTCCCGTGAGATTTATAGGCATAGGTGAAGCAATTGATGACCTACGTCCATTTAATGCCAATGACTTTGCGGAAGCTTTATTTGATTAATCCTGCCTTAATGCGGGACTAGGTCCTAGATAGGAAAGAAAATGAAATTACCTGACACTCTAAATGCCAGTCACCAGCTTGCTTTTAAAAAAGGCTACCGACTGGCATTAGAAGATAAACCGCTAAGTGCCATGCCAAATAATTTTCGCTTCGATCCTGAGATGCAAGAATACTTTCAACTTGGCTGGCAACAGGCTGAAGACGAAAAAAATATAACTCATAAAAATGCAAATTCACCTTGGCATAAGCACAAGATTAAATGGCTAATACTGCTTCTAGCTAGCTTGGTATTTTTAACAATCATTGTTATTTTAAATAAAGAACCTATTGAGCAACCAGATCCGAGCCAAATAGCCCCTCCTGCAACTGCTCCCACAGTCGCTCCTGCTATTACTAACCTGCCCATTGTTGAAATGAAACTCCAATTATCTCCGCCTGTACAAACAATGCCCACAGAAGAACATCCTAATGAACAAAAAAGTATGCAAGAAGTTATACCCCCCTTATATCAAGAGGATAGCACTGAATATTTAACGTTAAAAAATATAGTGCAGGATAAGAAAGAAGAGGAAGAACAGAAAGAGAAAAAACTACTAAATCCAATTCCTCAACCAGTTTTTTTTACTAATAACTCTGATGTAAGAGTTGAAGTAGCAAACCTCAGTTATAGAATTGAAGACAAAGAACCTGTTAACATTCTCGTTGATATTGTTCCAAAACACATTAACCGAGTTTATTTCTTTACTAAAATTACAGGCGCAGAGTCCGAAATCATTTATCATCGCTGGATTTATAAAAATAAAACTCTAGCAATGGTTGCCCTACACATAACATCTAGCCCTTTTAGAACTTGGTCAAGTAAAGGAATGAATAATGATCGGCAAGGAGAGTGGACTGTTGAAGTTTTAGATCAAGAAAAAACTCTCATTTATAGGCAACATTTCAGGTATATTGAATAAATTTTACCTAAATCTTGCAAGATCTTGTGCTATATGTGTGCAAGCACTTGCAGGATTTAGGTTTTATGTAAAGGGTATACCCAAACCCTCAAATAACAACCTGAAAAAATTGGGTATATATTAAAAGGTTATCAGGATGATGAAACTTGCTATTATTTTTTTAATCATGATTGGAATATTACAGTTAACAGGTTGTTCAACGCAGCAACATACCCGTAGCTTTGCTACTTCTCCAGCAGTAGTATCAACAACACCCCTAAGAGTTGACTTAGGAGTCATCCACTCTACACCACCACCTCACATCCACAACAACATTTGCAAGCTTTATAAATATAATCCAAACTGGAGAATTTTTGCTCGGAAATCTGCCGCTAAATGGGGGACTCCAGAATATATTTTAATAGCTTTTGTGCATCAAGAGTCGCGCTTTGTCCAAGATGCTCGGCCAAGATTTAGAGGAGCATCAACTTCTTCTGCCTTTGGATTCTCTCAAGCACTAAATGGGACCTGGAAAGAATATCAAAAATCAACAGGCAACAAGCACGCCAAAAGAACCAGCATTCATTACTCTTTAGACTTTATTGGCTGGTATAACCATAAATCACATAGACGAAATAACATTTTAAAAACCGATACTAGAAATCTATATTTGGCTTATCATGAAGGAAATGGAGGCTTTTCAAGGCAATATTACCTCAAAAAACCTTGGTTATTAGAAGTGGCAGACAAGGTTGCAAGAAAAGCTCAAACTTATAAAACACAGCTTAGGCACTGTCGTTAATAAAGGGTAAAGATAAAACTTAAACCCTGCAAGTTATTGAACACATAGGGCACCAATCACTTGCCGTGATTTAGGTAAGAAGTTAAGAAGTTAAGAAGTAAAAAACTAGGCCTCGTACTTCTCAAATACAATAGAAGCATTGGTTCCACCAAAGCCAAAACTATTGCTCATCACACGCTCTATGCCCGCATTATCAATGCGTTCCGTCACAATGGGCATACCTTCACATTCTTTATCAAGGTTTTCAATATTAGCGGAGGCACAAATAAAATCGTTCTCCATCATCAATAAACTATAAATAAACTCATGCACACCAGCGGCACCTAAAGAGTGACCCGATAAAGACTTAGTTGAGCTGATTTTTGGAACTTTATCAGGAAACACCTCACGAATAGCCGCAGCTTCTTTAGTATCACCTACTGGCGTGGAAGTGCCATGAGGATTAATATAATTAACTTCGCCATTAACAGTTGCAAGTGCCATTTTCATACAACGAACCGCACCCTCTCCAGAAGGGGCAACCATATCATAACCATCAGAATTCGCACCATAGCCAGTAATTTCCGCATAAATTTTAGCCCCACGAGCTAAAGCATGTTCTAGCTCTTCAACTACCACCATCCCCCCGCCACCAGCGATAACAAAACCATCTCTATCGGCATCATAAGCACGAGAAGCCTTGTCTGGTGTGTCGTTATATTTAGAGGATAAGGCACCCATAGCATCAAATAACACCGACATTGTCCAATGTAACTCTTCACCCCCTCCAGCAAACACAACATCCTGTTTTCCTAGCTGAATTTGCTCAACCGCCGTGCCAATGCAATGTGCGGATGTCGAGCAAGCTGATGAAATGGAATAGTTAACACCTTTAATTTTAAAAGGCGTTGCTAAACAAGCTGAAACCGTAGAACCCATGGTACGAGTTACCATATAGGGACCAACACGCCTAACGCCACGTTCTCTAGCAACCTCAACCGCATTAGTTGAATTAGAATTTGACCCACCACCAGAACCCGCAACTAAACCTGTTCTCGGGTTTGAAACCTGCTCATCCGTTAGACCAGAATCTTCAACTGCTTGTCGCATTGCAATAAAACTATAGGCAGCTGCATCTCCCATAAAACGGAGCTGTTTGCGGTCAATTAAATCTTTAAAATCTAAGTTTTTAACAGAGCCATGCACCTGAGATCTCATCCCATTTTCAGCATACTCTGTAGCAAACTCGATTCCTGATTTTCCATGAAATAGAGAATCAGTAACATCTTTCTTATTATTCCCAAGACTTGAAACTATTCCGATACCAGTAATAACGACTCTTTTCATTTTAAAAACTTTCCGTATTTGTAAACAAACCTACTTTTAAATCTGATGCTGAATAAATCTCTTTGCCATCTACAAGTAAGCGAGCATCACCCACTCCCATATATAGTCTACGCTTAATAACACGCTTCATATCTATGATATATTCAACTTTTTTAGCGGTTGGTAAAACTTGACCATAAAATTTAACTTCACCCGAACCTAATGCACGACCACGCCCTAGCCCTCCTGTCCAACCCAAGAAAAACCCAATAAGTTGCCACATCGCATCTAGACCTAAACAACCAGGCATCACAGGATCTTCATTAAAATGGCATTCAAAAAACCACAAATCTTTTGTAATATCTAATTCAGCACGAATTTGACCTTTACCAAACTCGCCACCTTCTTCAGTGATAAGGGTAATACGATCCATCATCAACATTGGCGGTAAAGGCAACTGTGCATTACCTGACCCAAAAAGTTCACCACGACCGCTAGATAATAACTCTTCTTTAGTATAACTAGATTGTTGTTCCATGTATGATTCCGAATATTTAAAATAATATTTATACGATCATAAGTATAGCATTACTCATAACCAGTTGATACGAAGCAATAAGGTTTTTAAAATAAAATTTAGACATAAAAAAGGCTCTTCTCCGCCATTATGACACTTTCCCCTCAATTCCCCCGTAAAACATAGAGCAATCATCAGGTACAGCGGTTTGTCTTATCTTCAGTTTAAAATAGTCCGTATCCAAAATACCACGAGCTCTTTTTCAAATCATACCAATGGCAACATTACCTGCCTCAATACGAGCACTGGTTAGCTTATGT
>CAZRMK010000045.1:0-15691 GCA_964601165.1 uncultured Piscirickettsiaceae bacterium
TCCTATTTCCCTCTGATTTTATAAATATTTGGGATGACAACTATTCTGACACAGAAGGCATTGTTGGCGGTCGCAGTCGTCCCATTGTTATAAATTTTCAGAAGAAAATTTAGCTAGGCGAGATCTTTCGCCTTGTTTTAGTGTAATGTGAGCGCTATGTTGCCAGTGTTTAAAGCGGTCTACTACATAAGTTAATCCTGTGGTGGTTTCTGTTAAGTATGGGGAATCAATTTGAGCGATGTTTCCTAAACAAATGACTTTAGTTCCTTCACCTGCTCGGGTAATAAGGGTTTTCATTTGTTTAGGGGTTAGGTTCTGTGCCTCATCTAAAATAATAAATTTATTTTGAAAGGTTCGCCCGCGCATAAAGTTAAGAGATTTAATTTTAATACGGCGATTTAATAGTTCTTTAGTGCTGTCTTTTTCCCAGTCAGTGCTGCGGTCTTCTGTCTTAGTAAGAACTTCTAAGTTATCCATGAGTGCACCCATCCAAGGAGTCATTTTTTCTTCTTCCGTGCCGGGTAGAAATCCAATATCATCTCCAACAGGGATGGTTGCTCGTGTCATGATTATTTCGTTATAAATACCTAGTTCTAAAGTTTGCTCTAAGGCGGCGGCAAGAGCTAGTAAGGTTTTTCCTGTCCCAGCAATTCCTAGTAATGACACAAAATCGATATCTGGATCCATTAAGAAATTAAGTGCCATATTCTGCTCACTGTTACGGGCGCTAATCCCCCAAACACTCTGTTTGCTTTGCTCGAAATTTTGCATATATTCAAGAGTAGCTTTGTTATGCTCAATTTTTCTAACAATGGCACTAAACCCTGATTCATTATCACTAATTAGGCACTGGTTTGGGTACCAATGGGTAGATTGATCAACTTCAATCTCGTAAAAAGTTCGACCTTCATCTTGCCATGACTTCATTTTATCAACATTCTTTTCAAAAAAATGTTCTTCTAAATATTCCCAACCAGTGTAGAGTAAATCTGCATCTTCGAGTACACGATCGTTATAGTAGTCTTCAGAATGCAATCCTACAGCGGAAGACTTGATGCGCATATTTATGTCTTTGGTGACTAAGGTTACGCGACGATTAGAAAATTTTGCTTTTAAAGCAAGGCCGGTTTGCAATATATGATTATCTGCTTTGTGGCTGGGAAGTGATGGGGGAAGATCAGCCATTAAAGGCTCGGTTTCAAAAAAAAGCTTACCGAGATGGATAGCGTTATCTTTTTTGTTAGAATGGATTCGCTCAATATCCAAGCCAGCACAGATTTCTTCAAAAGTTGCATTGCAGATGATTTGGTCAATTAATCTATTGGTTTCACGAACATTTCGAGCCACTTCAGACATGCCTTTTTTGCCATCATCTAACTCTTCTAACACGGTCATTGAAAAGAAAAGATCGTGCTCTTCAAAATTAAATAAAGCCATTGGGTCGTGCATTAGTACATTGGTATCTAAAATGAATAAACGTTTATTTTCATTAGTCATGTTTTTTATCTCTTTTTTAGAATAACTTTTTGATTGTGCCAAGGCTTTTTTAAATTTCAATATTGAGTAGTGTAAAGTGTGTAAATCACTCTAACATATTGAGGGGTTAAAATAAATACAGGGTTCTTGAGAAACTAACAGCTTGAACCTAATCCTGCAAGTGCTTGTGTTATTTATGTACAATCACTGATAGGATTTAGGTTGAAGAAAAAGTGCTTAGGCGTTAATATTACGCTCTTAAATATCTGTTTTAGGGAGTAGGCTGTGTTTAGAGGCAGTATGGTGGCGTTAGTGACACCAATGAGTGATGATGAGTCGATTGATTTTGATACTTTAGCTCAATTAGTTGAGTTTCATATTCAGTCTAATACCAAAGCTATCGTTGTAATGGGAACGACGGGGGAGTCGGCAACCTTAAATTTTGAAGAGCATTGCTCAGTGGTGAGTTTTGTGGTTAAGGTGGTTGCGGGCAGAGTACCTGTTATTGCGGGAACAGGGGCAAATTCCACTCAAGAAGCGATTGAGTTAACGCAACATGCTAAACAAGTAGGGGTAGACGCTTGTTTGCTAGTCACCCCTTATTATAATAAACCTACTCAACAAGGTTTATACCTTCACTATAAGAAAGTTGCTGAGACCGTTGATATTCCACAAATACTTTATAATGTTCCAGGTAGAACTGCTTGTGATTTATTGCCTGAAACCATTGCACGTTTAGCTAAAATTAAGAATATTGTTGGAGTAAAGGAAGCAACCGGAGATTTGGATAGGGTTAAAGCCATTATTGATTTGGTTAAGGATGAAAATTTTGATCTTTATACCGGAGATGATGCAACAGCGGTTGAGTTTATCTTATTAGGAGGTCATGGCGGTATTTCTGTTACGGCTAATGTTATGCCTCGAGAGATAAGTGCAGTATATGATTTAGCGTTAGAGGGTAAAGTAGTAGAAGCCAGATCACAAGATAAAGCTTTAGCCCCTTTACATGAGGTGTTATTTTGTGAGTCTAATCCTATTCCTGTTAAATGGGCTTTATATGAAATGGGGAAAATAGGCTCTACTCTTCGTTTACCTTTAACTACACTATCAGAAACATTTAAGCCGCAAGTTAAAATGGCTCTGATTCAAGCTGGAGTAATTCATGATTAATGTTTTCAAAGTTAAAATAGTGACAGGAAGTCTGTTTCTAATTGGGGTATTGGCACTGTCTGGTTGTGCTTCATTAAATATTGGGGATTCTGATGAAGATTTTCGTGACACAGAGGGGGGTATTGCTCAAAAGCTAGAAATGCCGCCTAATTTGATTTCGCCTGCTCGGACAAATGATCGTTTTCATGCCATTATCGCTGATGGTAAGAGTGAGCAAGTTGTTAATCAAGTTATCCCAACTTATCAAGCGACAGGGTTACGAATTGAGTCTAATTTAAGTGAGCGTTGGCTTGAAATAGATACTCTTAATAGTCAACAGATTTGGTTAGGTGTGAATCAGTTTTTAGCTTCATTAGGGATGGAAGTAAAAGAGGCACGTCAAGATATTGGCATTATTAGGACCGAATTTACTCCCAGAAAAGAGCTGGTACCTCTAGATAGCCTAGGGCCTATTACCAGAATATTGAACAGTTGGCGTTCTGAGTTTGCCGTAGGCGCTTATGATCGTTTAATAGCTAGAGTTGAAACCGATGTTGAGCAAGAAAAAACTCGAGTTTTTTTTCGTCATAGTGCTATTTTTACATCTACAGACGCATCTGATGAGACCATTTTAGGAAATGCCAGAATACAGCCTTATAATCCTGTGTTTGAGGCAGAAATTTTGTATCAAGCGATGATTTTCTTTGGAGCAACACAGCTGGATGCTTTACAACAAATTGCCATGACAGAATATCGTATGGAGGTAATCGACGGCACAGCATTTGCTGGCATTAAAATGCGAGCAGGTTTAAACGAATCTTGGACTTATTTACAAGCTATGTTACAACGTGCTAATTGGCACTTGGACAAGACCGATGTTAATAACTATCAAGTATGGGTAAATGTTCCTGCTCAAGCTAGAGAAGAAGCGACCTTAGTATCTAGATTGGCTTTCTGGCGAGATGGGAATGAAAAACACCTGCCAAAAATAGTGAAATTTGATTTAAAGTCTGCTGAAGATGATGCTGGTAATTTGGTTGTTCCTACAACAACGATTTTAACTGTCAGTTCTTTAGAAGGTGATACGCCTTTGAATGAAAGCAATCGTGAGTATATTTTTGATCAACTAGGGTTTACTGCTCAGTAAATTTCACCTGTGTCGTAGTAACGTCACAGATTCAGGTTTTTTATTAAGTATTTCTTTAAGGTTTCTTGGTCAAACATACCAAAGAAACCTTTTTTGTCTTTAAGGAAAATTTTATGCAAGTTATCTGGGGTGGTTACGCTCTTTCTGATTATCGATTAAATCAATTGTTAGTTAAGTTAAATAATTTAGTAACTACGGGTGATAAAATCACCGCTGTTCAAGCTCAATATGTTTATTTAGTGGATCTTGATAAAGACTTAACCGTAATAGAGCATTCTCGTTTGCAACAACTTTTAAATGGTCATGTTGAGAAATATTCGTCTAGTTTATCTTCTAATAGTTGCATTATAACTCCGCGAATTGGCACTATTTCTCCTTGGGCATCAAAAGCAACAGATATCACCCATACTTGCGGAATTCCATCGGTTCGTCGTATTGAGCGGGCAACGGTTTACACTTTTGAAGGTATTAACGCTGAGAATAAAGCAGAAGTGGAAGCCTTAGTTTATGACAGAATGATGCACCAAGTGTTCCATTCTTTAGATGAAGTGCAAAAACTTTTTTCCCCCCAGTCTCCTAAGCCTTATCGCACAATTGATATACTTGAAGGTGGTTTTAACGCTTTGATTGAGGCGAATATAGAGATGGGTTTAGCTCTCAATAATGATGAAATAACGTATTTAATAGATGCATTTAAAACATTAAAACGTAATCCAACCGATGCAGAGTTGATGATGTTTGCTCAGGCGAATTCTGAACATTGCCGCCATAAAATTTTTAATGCTGACTGGACTATTGATGGGGAGGACAAACCTTATAGTTTATTCGGCATGATTAGAAATACCTATCAAAAAAACCCCCAAGGAGTTTTATCAGCTTACAGCGATAATTCTGCGGTGGTAGAAGGCTTGCCAGCGACACGATTTTTTCCAGATCCAAAAAATCACCAATATGGTTACAATGTAGAAAAAGTTCATTTTCAAATCAAAGTAGAAACTCATAATCATCCAACCGCAATTTCTCCATGGCCAGGAGCGGCAACAGGTTCTGGCGGTGAAATTAGAGATGAAGGCGCAACCGGTCGAGGCTCTAAGCCAAAATCTGGTTTAACTGGCTTCAGCGTTTCTAACCTCAATATTCCAGATTTTAAGCAACCTTGGGAGCGTGATTATGGCAAGCCATCGCGTATTGTCTCAGCACTTGACATTATGTTAGAAGGTCCACTAGGTGCGGCAGGTTTTAATAATGAATTTGGTCGTCCTACGATTAATGGTTATTTTCGTACTTACGAAAACCCTATTATGACTGCTAATGGTGAGGAAATGCGTGGTTATCACAAGCCTATTATGCTGGCAGGTGGTTTAGGAAGCATTAGAGAAGAACATGTTCATAAAAATGATATTCCTGTTGGTGCAAAATTAGTCATCTTGGGCGGGCCAGCAATGCTGATTGGTTTAGGTGGCAGTGCTGCTTCTTCCATTGAAACCGGTGCAGGTGAAGAAGATTTAGATTTTGCTTCGGTACAGCGTGAAAACCCTGAAATGGAGCGGCGAGCACAAGAAGTAATTGATCGTTGTACTTATTTAGGGGACAAATCTCCAATTGCCTCTATTCATGATGTTGGGGCAGGAGGCATTTCAAATGCATTTCCTGAGCTAGTAAATGATGCTGGTCGAGGTGGTAGAATTGATCTACGGGCAGTGTTAAATGATGAACCGGGTATGTCTCCAATGGAAATTTGGAGTAATGAATCACAAGAACGTTACGTTATTGCGATTTACGCCGATCAAATTGAACAATTTGAAGCTATTTGCCAGCGTGAAAGATGTTTATATGCCATTGTAGGCGAAGCTACCAAAGAACAAGAGTTAATTGTAAGCGATAGTCTATTTGACAATAATCCTGTTGATATGCCCTTAAATATACTATTAGGAAAGCCTCCTAAAATGCACAGAACGGCAACAACAAGAAAGCTTCCGCAACCAGGTTTTGAAACTGCGGTACTTGATTTTGACGATGTTGTTGAGCGTTTATTAAAACTACCTACTATTGCCAGCAAGCAGTTTTTAATTACTATTGGAGATAGGTCAGTAACAGGTTTGGTAGCACGCGATCAAATGGTAGGACCTTGGCAGGTGCCTGTTGCCAATGCAGGTATTACTTGTGCCGATTATAAGGGCTATACTGGTGAAGCGATGGCTTCGGGAGAACGTCCTCCTGTGGCGTTAATTAATCCCAAAGCCTCTGCCCGTTTAGCGATTGCTGAGGCGATTACTAATATTGCCTGTGCAAAAATTGCCAAAATGGGTGATATTAAAATTTCTGCCAATTGGATGTCTGCGGTAGGTCATGCTGGTGAAGATTCTGCGTTATACGATGCGGTTGAAACTGTGGGGCTAGAATTATGCCCTGCTTTAGGAATTGCCGTACCAGTTGGCAAGGATTCTATGTCAATGAAAACTGTTTGGAAGGAAGAAGGGCAATCAAAAGCAGTAATTTCACCTCTATCATTAAATATCACCACTTTTGCTCCTGTTATAGATGTTCGTAAAGCTGTGACACCACAGTTAAGAACCGATATGGGTAAAACTGAAATTCTAACTATTGATTTAAGTCGTGGAAAAAACCGCATAGGTGCAAGTTGTTTAGCACAGGTTTACAACCAAATTGGAGATGTTTCTGCTGATTTAGATTCGGCAGAAGATTTGCTTAATCTTTTTAATGCTATTCAAGATTTGTTATCAAAGAATTTAATGCTAGCCTATCACGATAGATCTGATGGTGGTTTTCTGGTTACTCTGTTAGAAATGGCGTTTGCTGGTCATTGCGGATTAAATTTAAATACCACCCAGTTAGGATCTGAACCTATTGCGGCCTTATGTGCGGAAGAAGTGGGAGTTGCCATTCAAGTCAAAGTTAGAGATAAAGATGCTGTTGCAGAAATTTTTGCCTATTATGACCTATCAGAAACTGTGTCTTGGATTGGTTCTATTACTACAAATGACCAAATTGTCATTACTGCTCATGAAAAAACTTTACTGAATAAATCCCGTAAACAGTTGCAATCTTGGTGGTCAGAAACCTCTTATCGTATGCAAGCGTTAAGGGATAATGCAGATTGTGCCAAGCAAGAATTTGATGCGATTCAAAATGATGGAAATAGCCATATTAATCCTCTGATAACTTTTGATGCCAATGAAGATATTACTGTTGGATTTAATCATAACAATCGACCTAAAGTTGCTATTTTGCGAGAGCAAGGAGTTAATGGACAGCAGGAAATGGCGGCGGCTTTTGATAAAGCTGGGTTTGATACGGTTGATGTGCATATGACAGATGTTTTATCGGGAAGAATCAATCTTGTTGATTTTAAAGGTTTAGCCGCCTGTGGTGGATTTTCCTATGGCGATGTATTAGGAGCGGGCAGAGGTTGGGCAAATTCCATTTTATTTAACCCTACAGCTCGCACTGAATTTAAAGCCTTTTTCGAGCGAGAAGACACTTTTACCCTTGGAGTATGTAATGGCTGTCAAATGCTATCGAATTTAAAAGAAATTATTCCTGGTGCTGAGAGTTGGCCGGCTTTTGTTAGAAATGAATCAGAACAGTTTGAAGCACGATTTTTACAAGTTGAAATTCAAGATTCCCCCTCCATTCTACTAAAAGATATGGCAGGTAGTCGCATTCCCGTCGCAGTATCACATGGAGAAGGGCGTATGGACTTTGGTATAGAGTCTATAGATTCTGTTAAAGGTCTAGTCGGTTTACGCTATGTTGATAGTAATGGTAAACCAGCAGAAAGTTATCCCCTTAATCCAAATGGAAGCAGCCAAGGAATGACGGGACTAACTACTACTGATGGACGAGTAACCATTATGATGCCTCATCCAGAACGTGTTTTTAGAAGTGTACAAAATTCTTGGCACCCAGATAACTGGGGGGATGATGCTCCATGGATGCGTTTGTTTAGAAATGCTAGAAAGTGGGTAGGGTAATCCTAAATCTTGCAAGAACTTTCCGGATTAGGGTAATAAGCTGTCCATCTACCAATCATCATCCTTGTTTCGTATAAGTAAAATGTTTGTGCTTATAACTAGAGTCTATTAGATTAATCTCTGAATTTAAATTAACATTAGCAAAATCTTATTTTTTGCTGGAAAGAATTTAACTTTCTAGTTAATTTAACTATTAAGATTTTTTTAAAAATTCTCTTAATAATACGGAGCGGATCCTATGTCTTTAAATCGTCGTGAATTTCTTCATGTAATGTCTATGGCTGCAGTAGCAGGTATGTTACCTAGTACAGCAAGTGCAATGTCAGATGGTAATTCGGGGAAAAAACTAGGTTCAGCTGCTACTGCTGACATGTACAACTTACCAATGAAAGGTAAAGTTCGTTTACTACATGTTACAGATATGCATGCACAATTAAAGCCTATCTATTTCCGTGAGCCGAATGTTAACTTGGGGGTAGGTCCTGCTTTTGGCAAGCTTCCACATCTTGTTGGTACCCATTTACTTGACAAAATAGGTATTGAACCCAATACTCCCTTAGCTCATGCATTTACTTTCCTTAACTTTCAAAATGCCTCTGAACAGTACGGTAAAGTAGGAGGATTTGCCTATGTTAAGACTTTATTAGATCAGTTGCGTGAGTCAGCAGGCGGGCAGAGCAATACCTTGACGATGGATGGAGGGGATCTGTGGCATGGTTCAGGAACCGCTCTTTGGACTCGTGGACAAGATATGGTTGAAGCTTCTAATATGTTAGGGGTCGATATCATGACAGGGCATTGGGAATTTACCTATAAACAAGAAGAAGTACTTGCTAATTTAGGTAAGTTTAATGGTGAATTTTTAGCTCAAAATATCCGTATTAAAGAAGATGCTTTATTTGGTGATGAGTATTTTGAAATGGCAGAGAGGCATGGTGGTTTAGGTTTATATGATGAAGGTGATGCTCGTGCCTTTAAGCCTTATACTGTTAAAGTTGTTAATGGAGAGCGTATTGCGGTTATTGGTCAAGCTTTCCCAAGAACAGCGAATGCTAATCCGCAGGCCAACTTTCCTGATTGGTCATTTGGTTTGCGTGAAGACGATTTGCAAGATACCATAAATCAAATTCGTGCCAACGAAAAAGTAGCAGCGGTTGTGATGATTTCTCATAACGGAATGGATGTCGATCTTAAAATGGCTTCTCGACTATCAGGTCTTGATGCGATCTTTGGTGGACATACGCATGATGGAGTTCCTAAAGCAATACCAGTGAAAGCATTACAAGGCGGCGTATGCTATGTAACCAATGGCGGTTCTAATGGTAAATTTGTTGGAGTTATGGATCTAGATATTGTTAAGGGCAAATTAAAAGGGGTTAACTACAATTTACTGCCAGTTTTCTCTAATCTTTTATCTGCTGACCAAGAAATTCAAACCTTTATTGATAATTTATATGCTAAAAAGTATGATGAATCGGTTGTTGAGTCTCGTGACCCTTCTCGTTATTATAATAAAGATCGTTTAGGTAAAACTTATGGTGAAATTTTAGGTGAAGAGCTTGCAGTTGCAGAAGATACCTTGTACCGTCGTGGTAATTTCATGGGTACATGGGATCAAATTTTGGTAAATTCATTGCGTGAAGAGCATGATACCCAAATTTCCATGTCTGCGGGAGTCCGTTGGGGTACTTCGGTTCTAAAAGGTGAAATGATCACCATGGAACGAGTGATGGATCAAACATCGATGACTTATGGAGAAACTTATAAGACGGAAGTGACTGGTGCTCAAATGAAGGATATTTTAGAAGGTGTTAGTGAGAACTTATTCCAAGTAGATCCTTTCTTACAGTCAGGTGGTGACATGGTTCGTTTAGGAGGTATGGATTATACCTGTGAACCTAAAGCTAAGCTTGGAAACCGCATTTCTGACATGAGACTAGATGATGGTACAGCTCTTGAACCTAATAAAACTTACACGGTTTCTGGTTGGGCACAAGTGGATACAGTAGGTTCAGGTAGGTTAATGTGGGATGTTGCGGCGGACTATCTGCGTAATAATAAAGGTTCAACTAAACTTAAAAAAGTTAACCGCCCTAAACTTAAAGGCGTTAAAGGCAATCCAGGTATTCAAGATTACGGAGGTAAAATGATTTAAGTTTGGATAAAATCCTAGATAAATAATAAAAATCCCAGCTAGTCTGGGTTTTTTTATGTAATTTTTGTACGTTATTTTTCTCAATTTTTATATGCAAAGGTCTCGTAGAGTTTTTAGAGCTAAATAAGACTGAAAAAATATCGGAGGATTGTTAGAATAACTCTTTTTATGTTGTTAGGGAAAAATTCATGTTACAAGCGATTAGAGATAAGTCTCAAGGTTGGATTGCCTGGGTTATTGTTGGTTTCATTATTCTAACGTTTGCGTTATTTGGAATTGACCAATTCGCTAAGGGTGAACGAGCATTAATTATTGCTTCCGTTAATGGAGAAGATGTTACCGCAAGTGAGTTTTTAATTGTATATAATCGCCAACAAGCTCGGCTTAAACAACAGTTTGGTGATATGTTTGATCAAATTATTAATGATGAAGATTTGCGTGAAGAGGTTTTCCTGTCACTGGTTGAGTCGAAAGTGATTTCTCAATGGGCTGCAGATAGGAATATGCTGATATCCGATCAGCAACTGGCTAACATTATCCAAAGTGCAGAAGTTTTTCAAACAGATGGGCGATTTGATAAAGAGTTGTATAAAGCTATACTGTTTAGAAATAACTTAAGTGTCGCCCGTTTTGAATATGAGCAACGCCAATATTTAATTGAAAATCAATTTCGTCAATTAACCATGGTATCGGGGCTGGTTATACCCCATCAGATTGAGCGTTTTACTGCTTTACAGTTGCAAGAGCGTAAAATAAATTATTTGCGTATTGACCAGCGTCCATTTAAAGAAACGGTTGAAGTTTCAGAACAGCAAATAATAGATTATTATGAAACTAATAAGCTCGTTTATGTAGTTCCTGAACAGGTAAAAATTGAGTATGTTTTATTGTCAATAGCAGGTATAGCTAAGAATCTAACCCCTACTCAGGAAAATCTTGAACAGTTTTATCACGATAATCAAATGGCTTTTTTAATTCCAGAAAGGCGTCAGGCAAGTCATATTCTTATCCGCACAGGAGAAAATTTATCTGATGAAGAAGCCTTACAGAAGATTCAAGATATTCATGTTGAAATACAAGCAGGAAAAGATTTTGCAGAGTTAGCAAGGCAAAAATCACAAGATCCAGGGTCAGCGACAATGGGAGGAGATTTAGGCTTGTTTCAGGAAGGCATGATGGTGCCTGAGTTTGATGATGCTGTTTTCCGCTTGGAGCTAGCAGAGGTAAGTTCGCCAGTTAAAACAGAATTTGGTTATCATCTTATTAAATTAACTAAAATTGAACCTAAGCAAACACAAGATTTTGCTGACGTTAAAAACGAGGTTGAAGAACAGTACCGTTTACAAACTGCAGAAAGAAAATATTTTGATTTATTAGAACAAATGAATGCCATAGGTTTTGAGCAGCCAGATAGTTTAGAGCCAGTAGCAGAAGCATTAGGTATTGATATAGTCGTTTCTGAGGCTTTTTCTAAAGATGGTGGTAAAACCGCAGTGACTTCTGATTTTAGAGTGATTGAAATGGCTTTTTCAGAAGATGTATTAAGGTCTGGTCTTAATAGTGCTTCTATTGAGGTGTCTCCAAGTGCATCAGTTATTATTCGTTTGCATGAACATATTATGAAGCGTCAAAAACCTTTGGAAGAAGTTAGAGCTGAAATAACAACAAAACTCAAAGCTCAAGCAGCTATTGTCGCTTCTGCAGAATTAGCCAATACTATTTTGGCCAAAGTAAATGCTGGTGAGGCTTTAAAGCTACATGAGTCAGAGGGCGTTGAGTGGTCTGTTGAGGGTTGGTTGAATCGTGAAAACCATAATGTTTTACCTCAGATTACGGCTGAAGTATTTAAAATGAGCAAGCCAGCAGAGGGCGAGTCTTCTTTTAAAGTGATGCAATTAACCACGGGAGATTCTCTGGTTTTAGAATTAGTTGATGTTAGGCAATCTGAAGAGGGATTAACACCCTTACAGTTAGCAGAGATTGGCAGAGCTTTAACCGATGTTTTTGTTATGGCAGAAGTTGAAGGGAGAATTAAAGCTTTAGTTACGAGAGCAGAAGTTGAGAGAAGAGTAGATTTATTAGTGATTAGATAATCCCTGAATCTGTATGAGAGTTTTATTTTGATTGCGATTTAAGTAAATAGTATTTTTTAGCTCGTGCAGGTTTGTTTAAAGTGTGAAAATGACCCAAAGGGATCATTTTTTGGGGTAGCTTTTGGTTATTCTGGAGTTGCCTAATTGCCCAATCTCTATGTTCCTCAACTAAGGTTGAGGAGGTTTTAAGTTGTAGCAAAGCCTTTAATGCTAGGGGCTTGTTAGGGCTTGAATGCAAAGTATTTCCTAAAGCAATGCAGATGTTACGTTGCCATTGTTTATGCCCTATGCGTCTAATTGGCGAGCCTGCTAGTTTTTTTAAAAACTCTATTTCTGACCATTGCAACAGTTCAATTAATGTCGCACTGTCTAGCGCATGTCCACTAGTCTTAAAGTGAGTTTCTTCGGTTGCTTGAGTGAAATGATTCCAAGGGCATACTAATTGGCAGTCATCACAGCCATAAATACGATTTCCCATTAAAGGACGTAAAGACTCCTCAATACTACCTTTGAACTCAATGGTTAAATAAGAAATACAACGGCGTGCATCTACTATTCCGTTAGCAACAATAGCCTGAGTTGGACACTCTTGAATGCAAGCTGTGCAAGACCCGCAACCATTAGAGTGTATTTCTTGATTATGGGGTAATTTTAAATTGAGATAAATCTCACCTAAAAAGAACCAAGAGCCAGCCTTGGGGTGAATGATTAAGCTGTTCTTTCCTGTAAACCCCAAGCCAGATTTTTCGGCAACAGCTCTTTCAAGAACAGGAGCGGAGTCAGTGAAGCAACGAAACTGTAAGTTAGGGAAGAAACCAGATATGGATTGTTCAATTTTGTTAGCAAGTTGTTGTAATCTCTTACGAATAAGTTTATGATAATCTTTGTTTAGAGCATAGCGTGAAATATAAGCTTTGTTGCTGCTTTGCAATTGTTCAATGGGTGAAGAGCTGTTAGGGTCAAAATAATTCATGCGACAGCTTATAATGCTAAGGGTGTTTGGCTCTAACTCTTCTGGACGAGTTCGCTTTGTACCATGTTGTGACATATAGCTCATGTCGCCATGATAGTTTTTTTCTAGCCATTTAAAATAGGCATTTTCGTATTGAGATAAATCGGTATCTGCAATACCTATGTCCGCAAATCCTAGTTCTTTTCCCCAACCTTTAATTTGTTGGACAAGCTCTTGAAGTTTAGTGGTATTAGAAATATTATTTGGAAGGTTCATATTGGGCATCTCTGAAAACTAGTTTAAAATTCTGTGAGACTTCTAGCTAGTCAATTCTAGGCATGCTGTACAGTTAATGGTTATTCTATTGACAAACAGTATAACGACGAAGTTTCTAGCTAGAAACCTCACCCGCAGGGGCTTAGCCAAGTTTTCAACTAGTTTTTAGAGGTGCCCAAGATATGCATTCTAGCAAATTTCAATTATATTTAGCGGATGAAAATAAGACTAAGCAATTAGCCATTTTTATGGCAGAATTGGTAAAAGAGGATAATCTATTTTCGTACGGACTGATGATTTATTTAAAAGGTGATTTAGGAACGGGAAAATCTTTTTTTTCACGGGCATTTATTCAAAGCTTTATTCCCGAGCAAAAAGTAAAAAGTCCAACTTATACTTTAATCGAGTCTTACCCTGTAAAAAAGGGAATGATTCAACATTTTGATTTATATCGTCTAGCTGACCCAGAAGAGCTAGAGTTTTTGGCAATAAGAGATTTATTAGAAGATGATTTTATCGCTTTAGTCGAATGGCCAGAAAAGGGAGAAGGAGTGTTGCCAAAAGCGGATATTGTGCTGAATCTAACTAGGTCTTCTGACACGGCAAGATATTTAGATCTTGTAGCTTACAGTGAGATAGGGTTACAGACTGTCGAAAAATTGACAAAAAAATTGGCACATAACTTGTTATAATACCAGTAAATTTAAAACCCTAATCTCTATTTCTAAGTTTGGGATTAGGGTAAAACATCAAATGAGATGGAATCAATCATGGTTAAACATAATTTTATCCTTAAAATGAATAGTCTATTACTGGCAACCCTATTGTTGTTTGTCATGAGTTCTTCTGCTTGGGCGAATAGTTTATCCAATATTCGAGTTGGTCAAACGACTGACCAAACTCGTATTGTATTTGAAATTAAAAATAATCATAATTTTGAGGTATTTCACCTTTCTAATCCTTCGCGTATTGTGATTGATTTCTATAAAGCTAAAAATGATATTAGCTTTGAAAGCAAAAGATTGTTAGATCCTCGAGTTAAAAATATTCGATTGTCTCATAATGATAAACGTACCCGTGTAGTTTTAGATTTACGAAATAATTTTGATTACCGTTATTTTACTCTAGGTAGAAATAAAAGTGGTTCGGAGCGAGTTGTCATTGATATTAAAAAACAGCTGGTAGCAACTAAAACACAACCAAACACTACAGCACCTACTGTAAGCCCTAAAAATAAAATAGTTAAATCGTCCCCTAAGCTAAAGCAACAATCAGCGGTTGTCACACAGAATAAAGTTTCTATTTTGGCAAAAAGAACAGTTAAACAACCTAGCTTGGTAGAGTCTGCGGTAGCAAACAAAGTTTTTCAAACTGGACGACCTTTAATTGAGAAAGATGAGATAGTAATTGCGATTGATGCAGGGCATGGTGGAAGAGATCCGGGAGCGATTGGAGGTAGATATAATACTTATGAAAAAACTGTAACCTTACAAATTGCTAAAAAACTTAAACAACAAATTGATAAAAAGCCGGGAATGCGTGCGGTATTAATACGCGATAGAGATGTATTTATTCCACTAAGGCAGCGAATTCATATTGCCAACAAAAAAGATGCCGATATATTTATTTCTATTCATGCCGACTCCTTTCCTCAACTTAAAAAAGTGGGAGGAGCTTCAGTTTTTGTTCTGTCAACATCAGGGGCATCTAGTGTGATGGCAAGAATGTTAGCAAAATCTAAAAATGCTTCCTTACATGATATGAATTTAACGGACAAAGATAGTGAAGTGGCTTTTTTATTAACGGATTTAAGTCGAGAAGCCAATGCTAGAGCAAGCCGTAAGCTAGCAACAATGGTACTAGGGGAAATGGGGACAAAAGTACGATTGCATCAAGAAAATGTACAGTCAGCAGGATTTGCGGTATTGAGATCCATTGACATGCCTTCATTGTTAATTGAAGCGGCTTTTTTATCAAACCCAGCTGAAGAAAAGAAACTAATGAACCAAGAGTTTCAGCTACGTTTAGCTAAGTCTATTGCATCTGGCTTAAATCAATTTACACAACGCAATGCTACTCAACCGCATTGGGGTGAGAGTCTGTTTGTTTATTATAGAGTGCAATCAGGAGATACCTTATCGCAGATAGCTGAAAACCACAGTATTTCCACAGCAGAACTTAAAAAAATTAATAGCATAAAAAACTCCAATCATCTTTATGCAGGGCGTAAATTACGTATTCCTTTAGCAGATCAAATTATTGCTGGTTTATAACCCTAATCCTGTATTTCTATGAAATATGCGGGATAGTTAAAGATTCAATTCGCTATACCTAAATCCTGTAAGTGATTGTGCATATATAGTGCAAGATATTGATTTATAGAGTGATTTTAGTTCGAGCGGAATACTTATTGATATTCCCGAAGAATTAAAATTCGCTATACGAATC